>DNLO01000161.1:228-18818 GCA_003488445.1 Lachnospiraceae bacterium
TGAAGCCCGACAGGGCGGAATGCGATTAAGGAGGATTGAATATAATGAAGACACCACTTAGCTGGATAAAAGATTTCGTACCGGACCTGAACTGCACAGACCGTGAATTCGTGGATGCCATGACTATGTCAGGCACAAAATGCGAAGGATACGAAAGACTGGATAAGAATCTGGAAAAGATCGTCGTAGGCAGGATAGAAAAGATAGAGCCGCATCCCGATGCTGACAAGCTTATAGTCTGTCAGGTGAATGTGGGAGGAGAGACCATACAGATAGTCACCGGAGCGAATAACGTGAGTGAGGGTGATCTCGTCCCTGTCGTACTGGACGGCGGCAAGGTGGCCGGAGGTCATGACGGAGGCCCCCTTCCTGAGGACGGCATAAAGATCAAGGCAGGAAAGCTCAGAGGTGTCGAATCCTACGGCATGATGTGCTCCATAGAAGAGCTGGGCTCATCAAGGGACGTATATCCCGAGGCACCGGAGGAGGGCATATACCTTTTTGACAGCAACAGTGGGCTGAAGCCCGGAGATGATGCCATAGAGGCTCTTGGACTGCGTGATACCGTCTTTGACTATGAGATCACCTCCAACCGTGTAGACTGCTACGCGATCATGGGTGTGGCAAGAGAGGCTGCAGCCACCTTCGATCTGCCCTTCAGATATCCCGATATCAGGGAGACCGGCAGTGGCGCCAAGGCTTCCGACTTCATCTCGGTAGAGATAGAGGATAAGGACCTGTGCTCAAGATACATAGCCAGAGTGGTAAAGAACATAAAGATCGGCGAGTCACCCGAATGGATGAAGAAGAGACTCCGTGCCTGCGGCATACGTCCCATAAGCAATATCGTGGATATCACCAATTTTGTGATGCTTGAGTATGGTCAGCCTATGCATGCCTTCGATCTTTCTACCATCGCAGGAGGCAGGATCGTCGTAAAACGTGCCAAGGACGGAGACACCTTCACGACGCTTGACGGCGAGGAGAGGAAGCTCGACCATGATGTGCTGACCATATGTGACGGAGAGAAGGCTGTGGCTCTTGCAGGAATCATGGGAGGTGAGAATTCCATGATCACCGATTCGGTACATGATGTGCTCTTCGAGGCAGCCACATTCAACGGAGCCAACATCAGGAAATCGTCCCGCAGGATCGGTCTTCGCACCGATTCCTCCGGCATATTCGAAAAGGGACTCGACCCCAACAATGCTTACGATGCCATGGAAAGAGCCTGTTCTCTCATCGAAGAGCTCGGATGCGGCGAAGTACAGATCGGAAGAGTGGACGTGCACGGAGATCTTCCCGAGAAGAAGAGGATAGCCTTTGAGCCTGAGCGCATCAACGAATATCTGGGCACGGATATCGATAAGGATACGATGCTCTCTTATTTCAAAAGACTGGAGGTAGGATATGACAAAGACAGTAATGAGCTTGTTGTACCAACCTTCAGGCAGGATCTGATCGGCTTCGCGGATTCTTCCGAGGAGGTGGCACGTATCTACGGATATGACAGGATACCCACGACACTTCCGAAAGATACGGCACAGATGGGCAGCGTGCCCTTCAAGATCATGATCGAGAACCTTGCAAAGAATATTGCCATATCTCTCGGCTTCTCGCAGGGATACTGCTATTCCTTCGAAAGCCCTGACGTATTCGACAAGCTGAGGCTTCCCGAAGATGCTCCGGAAAGAAAAGCGATACAGATCTCGAATCCGCTGGGTGTGGATTTCTCCATCATGCGCACCCTGCCTCTGAACGGTATACTCAGCTCACTTTCCACCAACTACAACAGAAGGAATGAGAATGTGAAGCTCTTTGAGCTGGCGAATATCTACCTTGCACGTACGGAGCTTCCCATAACCGATTATCCCGATGAGAGGATGCAGTTCACTCTGGGTGCCTACGGAGATACAGACTTCTATGATATGAAGGGTGTTGTGGAAGAGTTCATATACAAAGCCGGAATGAAAGAAAGGATAAAGTATCAGGTTTCAGCAAGACCTTATCTGCATCCCGGACGTCAGGCTGATATCCTCTACGACAATACAGTCATAGGCTATCTCGGACAGGTACATCCACTTACAGCCAAGGCATACGACATGGCCAAGACGGAAGTATATATCGCCGTACTCGACATGCCTGAGATAGTTAGCAGGGCTTCATTTGAGCCAAGGTATATGGGACTGGCAAAGTATCCCTCCGTATCCAGGGATCTCTCGATGGTGGTGCCCAAGAAGGTACAGGCGCAGGATATAGACGATATCATAGTACAAAGAGGCGGCAAGATACTCGAAAGCTTCAGGCTCTTCGACATCTACGAGGGAGAGCAGATAGGAGAGGACTGCAAGAGTATGGCCTATACAGTAGTGTTCAGGGATAAGAACAAGACCCTTTCCGACGACGATATAGCAGCCGCCATGAAAAAGATACTGAACGGCCTGCAAGGACTCGGCATAGAGCTGAGGTCATGACGGACAGACTGCTAAGATCAGATTTTTATTATGATCTTCCCGAAGAGCTCATAGCCCAGGATCCACTCCTGAAGCGTGACAGCTCCAGACTGCTGGTGCTGGACAAAAAGACCGGGGAGATCAGACATGATGTGTTCCATAATATCATCTCTTATCTGAATCCCGGAGATCTGCTGGTGTTGAATGATACCAAGGTGATCCCCGCAAGGCTTATGGGTTCCAAGGAAGAGACCGGGGCTTCTGCGGAGGTACTGCTTCTGAAGAACAAGGGTGATAATGTGTGGGAGTGCCTGGTGCGCCCGGGCAAAAAGCTGCGTACGGGGGCAAAGATCACTTTCGGTGACGGAAGGCTGAAAGCCGAGGTGACCGGCATCGCTGATGAGGGATGCCGGCTTGTGAGATTTGCTTATGAGGGTATCTGGGAGGAGGTGCTGGACTCTCTGGGAGAGATGCCCCTGCCGCCCTATATAACACACAAGCTCCAGGATAAGAACAGATATCAGACCGTATATGCCAGATATGAGGGATCTGCTGCAGCTCCCACTGCCGGACTTCACTTTACGGACGAGCTGCTGGATGCGGTGAGAGAAAAGGGTGCGGATACTGCATTTGTTACATTGCATGTAGGGCTTGGCACCTTTCGTCCGGTGAAAGAGGACAACATCCTGGACCATCATATGCATACCGAATGGTACCGGATCTCAAAGGAAACTGCTGACAGGATAAACAGCGTAAAAAAGAATAAGAGCGGAAGGGTGATCTGCGTTGGCACCACTTCCTGCAGGACACTGGAGGCTGCATCAGATGACGAGGGAATGGTCAGCGCAGGAAGTGCCCAGACAGATATCTTCATCTATCCGGGATACCAATTTAAGACGGTGGATGCTCTCATTACCAATTTTCATCTTCCCGAATCGACTCTTATCATGCTGGTCAGTGCTCTCGGTGGATATGAGAATGTTATGAACGCGTACAGAGAGGCAGTGAAGGAACGTTACAGGTTTTTCAGTTTTGGCGATGCCATGTTTCTGAGTTAAAATATGATTATGGATATTGGAATGATCTTCCTGAGAGTCAAATATGAATAAAACTGACAACAGGATGCTGGAAAAGCTCTTCTTTAATATGCTCCCCGTCCAGGTGCTGATATTTGCCATGGGTTCAGTGAATTCCATAGTGGACGGCGTGATCGCCGGACAGTTCATAGGACCCGGGGCTGTAGGTGTGGTGGGTCTGTACTATTCGATGGTCAATATCTACAATGCCACAGGGTCTGTGCTGCTGGGTGGTACGGCAGTGCTGTGCGGCAGGTATATGGGAAGAGGTGACCGTAAGAAGACCGAAGGCATCTTTTCTCTCAATCTCACGCTCACCTTCATCATCGGAGTATTGCTGACTTTCGTCTGTCTTGTTTTCAGAGGCCCCCTTGCCGTGCTTCTGGGAGCTACAGAAGAGCTTAAGGGAGATCTTGTCACATATATCACCGGATATGCCTTAGGTATACTCCCCATGCTGCTTGCCCAGCAGATAGCGGCCTTTCTTCAGCTTGAGAGAAGGAGTGTGAGAGGATATATCGGAGTGGCCGGAATGATCATATCCAATGTCTCCCTCGACATTCTTTTCGTTTCCATACTGAAGATGGGCATATGGGGACTGGCTCTTGCCACTTCATTCAGTAATATAGTTTATTTCCTTATTCTCGTGCCTTACTATTTCACTTCGAAGGCACAGCTGCACTACAGTATCCGCAATGCCCTGTGGAGCAAGGCTCTGTCTCTTGTAAAGATCGGCTTCCCCGGTGCCCTGCTGGTGTTCTGTATCGCCATCAGATTCACCGTGATCAACCACATCCTGATAGCCTGTGCCGGAAACGACGGGATATCTGCCATGGGTGCATTTAACATGATACATGGGCTCATCATCTCATACTGTCTGGGCAACGGTGCCATAATACGGATGCTGGTGAGCGTCTTTATGGGAGAGCAGGATAAGACCTCCATCAAAAAGATACTTCATGTGGTGTTTACCAAAGCCCTGGCTCTGGCATGTGTACTGGCTGTCATTCTGGTCCTTATCTCACCGGGCATCACACGGATATTCTTCGCAGACAGTACGAGCAACGTATATCATCTGCTGCATCAGCTTCTGATCATATATTCGTTCTGCATGCCTCTGATACTGATTTGTCAGATATTCACAAATTATCTTCAGGCAATGGGGCATACAAGGTTCGTCAATTTCCAGTCGGTATTCGACGGCTTCTTCTCGATGGTACTGCCGGCACTGGTACTGGCGCCTGTTATGGGAGCTTTGGGTGTATGGCTGTCCAATCCCATCGGGATAATACTGACGATAATGACCGTACCGTTATACTGCATCATCTACTGGAAGCGTATACCCGCTTCTTACGATGAGTGGCTTTTATTCTCACCCGGATTCGGTGCGGATCCCGAAGACTGCTTTGCTGTCACGATACATGATACTGCCGATGTCACCCTGGCATCTGCAGGTGTGCAGGACTTCTGCGAAAGACACGATATAGGCAAGAGATCGGCTTATTTTTCGGCCCTGTGTCTTGAAGAGATGGCTGTAAACGTGGTTAAACACGGTTTCATGCTCGACAGCAGATCGCATACACTTGATATCAGGGCAGTGTATTCGGCCGGCAACATGATGCTGAGGCTTAGAGATGACTGCATCCCTTTCGATCCTTCTGAAATGGCTGAGATAGTAAAGGACAGCGGTTCGTTCGAAAACAACGGGATACGGATGGTCTATAATATAGCCGATGAGGTCACATATCAGAATCTCCTGGGGATGAATGTGCTGACAGTAAAGATACTGGAGCGCGATCTCGGGGCAGTGGAGAGTACCGATTATCTCCTGGAGACAAAGCTGAAGGAAGATGATCCCGGGCTTCATAAGATATTCAAGGACACCGTGTTTGTGGTCCAGAGCATTCTCAACCGCTACAAGCTGATGTTTCCGGAGTATACGGACCATTCGATCTTCCACAGTCTCACGGTCATCGATTCATGCAACCGCCTGATAGGGGAAGAGCAGATAGACAAGCTCAATACGGATGAGATATTCATACTTCTCATGGGATGCTACCTGCATGATGTGGGAATGGGCATAAGTGAAAATGATTTTCTGGAATTCAAGGATCGTCTGGGTGAAGAGGAATACTTCAGGACGAATCCCGGAGCATCCAAGTCGGATTTCGTCAGGGATCGTCACAACGAATTCAGCGGTCTTTTCATCGAGAAATATGCCGGTCTGTTCGATCTGCCCACACCTGAGCATACCTTTGCGATAAAGCAGGTGGCAAGGGGACACAGGAAAACGGATCTTTTCGATGAGAAGGAGTATCCGGCCGCTTTCGCTCTTCCGAACGGGAACTCTGTATGTCTGCCATATCTTGCTTCTCTGCTTCGGATCGCTGACGAGATAGACGTCGTAGCTACCCGCAATCCCATACTGCTGTACGATATCGGTTCACTGACTGACAACAAGCAGATCGCAGAAAACAAAAAGCTCAATGCCATCAAGGCCATGATGATGACGAAGGAAGCCTTCGTACTGACTGCTCATACAGATGACAGCACCGTATATGAGGATCTGGTCCGTATGGCGGATAAAATGCAGAAGACACTTGATCTGTGCCGGAAGGTTATAGCGGAGCGTACTGATTTCAGGCTCATACAGAAGAAGGTCATCCTGAGGAAAGCATAAGACACGGAAGACACCGGGGCAGGGAGATGATCTGTCAGGATGCTGGGACCACGCTGACCGACATGGTGTTTTTGTCACAGAGTGTGATGATATTTCCGCTTACGGTCCCGTAGGTTTCGATACCCTCATCGGCAAGGAGCTTTATCAGCTTTTCATTGGGAGCCTCATCTTCGGAAGTGCTTATCACGGCATACACCGGGGTGGTAAGCTCCAGAAGATCTTTTTCCGCCTTCTGATATTTTCCGTGGTGCGGTATCTTGATCCAGTCAGCATCGAGCTCATCACTTCGAGATACATCCGAATCCATAATCTGTTTGATCCTTGCCTTTTCAATGTCACCGGTAAAGAGCAGCCGGTTATCACCGTAGCTCAGCATGCACATCAAAGACATGTTGTTATCCGGCTTTTCTCCGTTCTCAAGGATGGATGCCGGATCTGACGGAGGATAGAAGACGATCTTTATATCGCCGTATGTGACAGTTTCTTTCTGATCCACGTAGAACACATTGTCCCTGTCCTTTACGGCTTCCATAAGGACCGGATAATACTCCTTCTCACTGACATAGTCGGGAAGATATATGCTGCCCACGGGATATTCCCGTATGATCTTTGCTGCACTTCCGATATGGTCCTTGTCGTAATGAGACAATATCATGAATTCGATGTCCGAATCCCCGGATCTTTTCAGATATGAATCTATGATGTCATATGCATCCCCGGTGCCGGTATCTATGATGCCGGTGATATCTCCGCAGGTGATAACTGCCGCATCCGCCTTGCCCACGTCGAGATCGGCGACCGTGAGCCCGTTCCACTTCTTTGAGCCGATATATTTGTATGAAAATGCCGCAACACACACCAGCACGACCAGTATGACGGCGGCCGGTATTATCCTCTTCCTGTTTTCCATATGAATCCTATCCTCACTCACGGGCATTGCCCTGTCATGTCTTGAAGCTCCATTATCATAATATGAATGATACGTCTTAGGCAATTGATGACAATGATTACGATATCAATCGCATTTTGCAGAGTTTCGTGGTATATTATTTTAGTTATGGAAAACAGACTGTTACATACGCCCGAGGGCGTCAGAGATGTATACGGAGATGACTACGAGCGCAAGCTCAGACTGCAGCTGGAGTTCCTGCAGATCCTCCGTAATTACGGCTATAAGGAGATAGACACCCCCAGCTTCGAGTATTTCGATGTATATTCGGGAGAAGTGGGCACCACGCCTTCAGGAGAGCTGTATAAGTTCTTTGATAAGGACAACAACACACTTGTGCTCCGTCCCGACTTCACTCCGGGGGTGGCCAGAGCTGCCGCCAAATATTTCATAGAGGAAGATCCCCATGTGAAGCTCTCATATTCCGGGAATGTCTTTTCAAATGCAAGGTCGCTTTCCGGAAAGCTGAAAGAGAATACGGAGCTGGGTGCCGAGTATATGGGAGACGGCTCTGTCGAGGCCGACGGAGAGATGATAGCCATGGCTGTGGAGCTTTTGGAGAAGGCCGGGCTGAAGGACTTCCAGATCTGTATAGGCAATGCGGGATATTTCAAGGGACTTTGTGACGAGACGGGGATAGACGGAGAGCTGGAGATGAATCTCCGTGACGAGATCGGCAACAAGAACCAGTTTGCTGCCGAGAACCTGCTGAAGGGTACCGATTATCCCGGATCTCAGGTGGACAAGATATTAAGATGCGTGGAGCTCTTCGGGGATGTCTCGGTGCTGGACCGTGCACTTGTCGGCATTGTGAACGAGCGCTCGAAGGCTGCGATAGAGAGGCTGAAGGCAGTGTATGAGGAGGCCAGGGGCCGCGGCATACAGAAATACCTGACCTTCGATCTGTCAATGCTCTCCAAGTATAATTATTACACCGGCATCATATTCAGGGCTTATTCTTCTTCTCTGGGAGATGCCATCCTCAAAGGAGGAAGGTACGACAATCTGCTCTCAAAGTTCGGTCATGATGCTCCGGCTCTGGGCTTCACCCTTTCACTCGATGATGTGGTGAGTGCTCTCAAGGAGGAGGAGAGCGGCAGGGGAACAGGCAAGAACGAGTATCTTACTTTCGCGCTGACAAAGGGAAGGCTTGCCGAGAAGACCATGGCTCTTCTTGAGGAGATAGGCGTTTCCGTGGATGAGATGCAGGACAAGTCTTCAAGGAAGCTTATCTTCACTGACGAAAAGAACAAGATGAGATTCTTCCTTGCAAAAGGTCCCGATGTGCCCACCTATGTGGAGTACGGAGCTGCAGATATAGGTGTGGTCGGTGAGGACACGATACTGGAGGAGGGCCGCAAGATATACGAGGTCCTGGATCTTGGCTTCGGCAAATGCCGCATGTGCATAGCAGGTCCCGAGAGTGCGGGGGAGCTTTTGAAGCACAGGGAGATGATAAGGGTAGCCACCAAGTATCCTGAGATCACCAGGGATTATTTCCAGAATGTGAAGCATCAGACTGTGGATATCATAAAGCTGAACGGCTCCATAGAGCTGGCACCCATAGTGGGACTTGCCGACGTGATCTGCGACATAGTGGAGACCGGAAGTACTCTCAGAGAGAACGGCCTCGTGGTCCTCGAAGAGGTGGTGCCTCTTTCTGCAAGGGTCGTGATCAATACGGTGTCCATGAGGATACATGCCGACAGGATCACAAAGCTCATCAGAGCTCTGAGGGAAAAGACGGAAAAATGAGAACGGTAAAGCTGAACAAAGAGACAAAAAAAGATATACTGGCAAATCTCCTGAAACGCAGCACCAATGACTACGGTGAGATAGAGGAGAGGGTGAAGAGTATCATCGAAAGAGTAAGGACTGAGGGAGACAGTGCAGTCTATGACTATGCCCGCCAGTTCGACAGATGCGATCTGAACGATGACAGCTTCATGGTGACAGAGGCAGAGATAGAGGAAGGCGCCGCTTCCATAGACAGTAAGCTCTACGAAGTAATGGAACGCTCCTTCGCCAATATCAGGTCTTATCACGAAAAGCAGGTGAGGCAGAGCTTCTTCACCACAAGAGATGACGGCTCGGTGCTGGGACAGCGGATCACGCCCATCCGGAAGGTGGGAGTGTATGTACCGGGTGGCAAAGCCGCCTATCCCTCCACAGTGCTCATGAACATCACTCCGGCGCTCTGTGCGGGAGTGCCCGAGATCATCATGTGCACACCTGCAGGGCCGGACGGCAGGGTGACTCCCGTAGTGCTGGCGGCAGCGAAGATCACCGGGGTGAAGAAGATATTCAAGACCGGAGGAGCCCAGGCGATCGCAGCCATGGCCTACGGCACGGATATGATCCCCAAGGTGGACAAGATAGTGGGCCCCGGCAACATATATGTAGCACTTGCAAAAAGGGCGGTATACGGTCATGTGTCCATAGACTCGGTGGCAGGTCCCTCAGAGGTGATGGTGCTCGCGGATGAGACTGCAGATCCACGGTATGTGGCAGCAGATCTTTTAAGCCAGGCTGAGCACGACGAGATGGCATCAGCCATTCTCGTGACCACTTCCGAAGAGCTTGCAGCAAAGGTGAGCGAGGAGATAGATGCTATGATACCCGCTCTTTCCAGACGTGAGATCATAGAGAAGTCCCTGGACAACTACGGCTATGCACTGATAGCTGACAATATGGAAGATGCTATAGATGTGGTAAATGACATAGCTTCCGAGCATCTCGAGATCGTGACAGCAGATCCCTGGGGCACCATGACAAAGGTGAAGAATGCCGGTGCCATCTTTCTCGGAGAGTATTCATCGGAGCCTTTGGGAGACTATTTTGCAGGCCCCAATCATGTGCTTCCCACCAACGGTACGGCAAAGTTCTTCTCGCCGCTTTCTGTAGATGACTTTATCAAGAAGTCATCCGTGATCTGCTATTCTAAGGAGGCTCTTGAGAGCGTACATGAGGATGTGGAGGTCTTCGCGAAGTCGGAGGGACTTACCGCTCATGCAAATTCGGTGGCCGTAAGGTTTAAGTGAAATCGGTTATATGAGGTGATCATGGATAAGAGAATATCAGAGGTAAAAAGACAGACAAAAGAGACGGATATCAGCTGCACGCTGGATCTGGACGGTACGGGCAAGGCTCGGATCGATACAGGCATAGGTTTCTTCGATCACATGCTGGAGGGCTTTGCCAGACACGGGCTCTTTGATCTGAAGCTTGTATGCAGGGGTGATCTGAATGTGGATACACATCACACGATAGAGGATACGGGTATCGTTTTGGGCCAGGCGATAGCAGAGGCCTTGGGCGACAAGAAGGGCATCCGCAGATACGGGCATTTCATGCTCCCCATGGATGATGCCCTGATTGCCTGTGCAGTTGATCTTTGCGGAAGACCTTACCTGAACTATGATCTGGTATTTCCTCAGGACAGATGCGGTGACATGGAGATGTGCATGGTGCGCGAGTTCTTCTACGCCATATCATACAAGGCGGGAATGAACATCCACCTGAAAATGCTGGACGGTCTCAACTCACATCATATCGCAGAGGCAGCCTTTAAGGGCTTCGCCAAAGCACTTGACATGGCTGTGGGATATGAGGAGCGTATTGACGGAGTGCTGTCGACCAAGGGCAGCCTTTGAGATGGAAACGGAGGAGTGAGATGGACTACAAGCAGATTATCCCCTGTATATATCTGAACAACGGGCTCGCAGTGAAGAGTCTGCATGACAGATCCAAGGTGTCCGAGGACCCTGTGGGACTGGCATCGGATTACGAGAATCACGGAGCCGATTCCATACTGATATTTGATTTTTCCGTAAATGATGCGGGCCACGAGAAGAACCTGGAGATAATAAAGGCCATAAGCAGATGCGTGGACATTCCTCTCATCGGTGCGGGAAATGTAAAGAGGTCGGAGGACGTCAAGAAGCTCCTCTATGCCGGATGCTCCGTTGCTGCACTCAACTTTTCCAAACAGAGTAATATCGAGCTTGCCAAAGAGGTATCAAAGCGCTTCGGCAGGGAGAAGATCGCAGCATCGGTCAAGGATATCTCGGAGCTTGAAGCCGGTGAGGGAGAGATAAAGAATTATATAGGTCTCGTCATACTCATCAATGAAGAATATCTCAAAGAGACGGATGAATGGTTCAAGGCACACAGTTTTGATAATTCCAATAAGATGAACGTGGATCTGATACCTCTTCTCGGCAAGGAGACACGTCATGAGGCCGCAGCCGTGCTGCGTACATATGATATAGCAGGAATAGCCGGCGGCATACTCGATTCCTCCACCAAGGACTTCATGGATTTCAAGCGTCAGTGCAAGGGACTGGGGATACCGGTAAACACCTATGACAGTAAGATATCATGGGAGGAGTTTACGGTGAATTCCGATGGCATGGTGCCGGTCGTGGTACAGGACTATAAGACCAATGAGGTGCTCATGCTGGCATACATGAACAAAGAGGCCTTCGACAAGACCCTGGCCTCCGGAAAGATGACCTACTGGTCCAGGAGCAGGAACGAGCTGTGGACTAAGGGTGACACCTCCGGACATTACCAGTTCGTGAAGAGCCTGACTGCCGACTGTGACAAGGATACCATCCTGGCAAAGGTGCTCCAGATAGGTGCTGCATGCCATACGGGAGCCAGGTCGTGCTTCTTCAATGAGATGCTGACACATGAATACAATGATGTGAATCCGCTCAAGGCTTTCGAGCGCGAATATGCTGCCATAGTGGACAGGAGAGAGCATCCGAAGGAAGGCTCATATACCAACTATCTCTTCGACAAGGGAATAGACAAGATCCTGAAGAAGGTAGGAGAGGAGTGCACCGAGATAATCATCGCCGCAAAGAACCCCGATCCCGAGGAGCTGAAATACGAGCTTGCAGACTGGCTCTATCACGCCATGGTACTAATGGTGGAGCGCGGAGTCACCTGGGAGGATGTCACCAAGGAGATCTTAAACAGATAATCCCGGCATGAGAAAACTGGCATTAAGCGACAAGATCCTTTTGTCTGTCGAGCATCCGGAGCGGTACATCGGCGGAGAGATCAATTCGGTACAAAAGAACAAAGAAGATATTTCGATAAGATTTGCGATGTGCTTTCCCGACGTATACGAGATAGGCATGTCGCATCTTGGTATTCAGATATTGTATGAGATGTTCAACCGCAGGAGCGATGTCTGGTGCGAAAGGGTCTATTCTCCCTGGCTGGATCTGGACCGTGTGATGAGGGAGGAGCATATCCCTCTCTTTGCCCTTGAATCCCAGGATCCGGTTTCTTCTTTTGATTTTCTCGGCATCACATTGCAGTATGAGATGTGCTATACGAACGTGCTCCAGATACTGGAGCTTTCGGGCATCCCGCTGCGCGCCGCAATGCGGGAAACGGATACTCCTCTGGGATCCGGGGGTCCCATAGTCATCGGAGGCGGACCCTGCGCATACAATCCCGAGCCCATCTCTCCCTTCTTTGATATGTTCTATATCGGAGAGGGAGAAGTGAGATATGACGAGCTCTTCGATCTGTACAATGAAGTCAGGTCCAAAGGCGGGAGCAGGAGAGAGTTCCTTGAAAGAGCCTCAGCTGTGGAAGGAATATACGTCCCCGGCTTCTATGAGCCGAGATACACAGATGAGGGTATCTTTGCAGGATACGATATAACGTATGATAAAGCGCCGTCCCGGATAACCAAAGCCATATGTACAGATCTGGACGATACTCCCTATCCCGTAAAGCCTGTGGTGCCCTTCATCAAGGTGACCCAGGACAGGGTAGTGCTCGAGATACAAAGAGGCTGCATCAGAGGCTGCAGATTCTGTCAGGCGGGTATGATATACCGTCCGGTCAGGGAGAAAAGTCTCGAGACATTGAAGGGCTATGCCAGAGCCATGGTGGAGGCTACGGGAGATGACGAGATATCCCTGAGCTCCCTTTCCACATCCGACTACAGCAAGATCGCCGAGCTCGTCAGATGGCTCGTGGACACATACAGGGAGAAGTTCATCAACATTTCCCTTCCTTCACTGCGCATAGACCATGTCTTCCTGGAGATGATGGAGACCATACAGGACTCAAAAAAAGGGTCTCTGACATTTGCCCCCGAAGCCGGCAGCCAGCGTATGAGGAACGTGATAAACAAGGGCATCACCACGGAGGATATCATGCAGGGCTCCGCCATCTGCTTTGCGGCAGGATACAGCAAGGTGAAGCTCTACTTCATGCTGGGGCTACCCGGAGAGACCGATGAGGACGTGGAGGCTATAGCTCATCTTGCCAACGACGTAGCCATGAACTACTTTGATACCGTACCCAAGGAGGAGAGAAAGGGGATCCGGGTCCAGGTGACAAGCTCCACTTCCTTCTTTGTACCGAAGCCCTTCACCCCGTTCCAGTGGTCGGCAATGGACAGACCTGAGGAATTTCTCAGAAAGGCCCATCTCGTCAATGAGACAATGGAGCACGAGATGAACCACAAGAGCCTGAAATACCAGTATCATGATTCGGATGTGTCGAAGCTCGAGGGAGTATTTGCCAGGGGAGACAGACGTATCGCGGATGTCATTGAGACTGCATATCACAAAGGATGTCTCTACGATTCGTGGACCGAGAGCTTTGAAGGTGACAAATGGGATCAGGCCTTTGAGGAATGCGGTATAGACGCTGAGTTTTATACTCTTCGGGAACGTCCTCTGGACGAGGTCTTCCCCTGGGATATCATCGATATAGGCGTGTCAAAGGAATTCCTGAAAAGAGAATATGAAAATGCCCGGAAGGGGATCGTGACCCCAAACTGCCGCGATAAGTGCAGCGGCTGCGGTGCGGCAGCTTTCCATACGGGGATATGCCTGAAGGAAAGGCAGGGTAATGAAGCTTAGGATCAGATTCACTAAACACGGTACAGCCCGCTTCATAGGTCATCTCGATACCCAGCGCTACTTTCAGAAGCTCAACAGAAGAGCGGGGATAAACGTGGTTTATTCCGAAGGCTTTTCTCCGCATCAGAAGATGTCCTTTGCCATGCCGCTCTCCGTAGGGTATGAATCCGATGGTGAGTATTTCGATATGGAGGTGAAGGATGCAGCCTCATCCGAGGCTGTCATATCTTCCATGAATGCAAACAGTGCGGAGGGGATAAGGGTCACGGGATGTGTGATGCTCCCGGAAGGGTCCGTGAACGCAATGGCTTCGGTAAGAGCCGCAGATTATCTGGTGCGTCTCAAGTCCTGCGTTGCAGATGAATCGGATATCACAGGCGCTGTCGAAAGCTTCAATGCCTCGGAGAGCTTTATCGTAAAGAAAGAGAATAAGAAGGCTGCCAAAAGAAACAAGGGAAAACACAGAGCCGGAGGAGAAGAGAGCCCGGCTTTTACAGAGATAGATCTGAAAAGCTTCGTATATGAGCTGAGATACGACAATTCAGAAAACGGCATCTTCATGAAGGTAAGTGCCGGAAGTGCAGACAATATCAAGCCTGAGCTTGTGATCGGCTCGCTGATGCCAAAGGATGCATCCGTCTTTACCCCATCCGATCTGATGATAACGAGGAAAGAGCTTTATACTGACGGCATGACTCCTCTGATCGATGCAGGAAGGGTGTTCTGATGATCAGATATGTCATAACCCGGTACAGGGAGCTCACAGTCATGGCTTCTGTGACAGAAGGTATCATCTCGGATCTGACTGTTGCGGATGATGGCAGGGTATATTCTCCCGGTGATATAGTGATAGCAAAGATATCCGAGATAAACCGCAACCGGTCGGCTGCTTTCGTGGAGCTTGGCGACGCAAAGGGATATCTTCCTCTGTCCGGAAACGAGATGCTGCGCCCCGGAGATGAATATCCGGTGATGATCAAAAAAGAAGCCCAGGGAAGCAAAGATATCACCGTGACGGGAAGGCTTGGCATCGCGGGAAGATATGTGGTCGTGGAGCTTCCGGCTTCCGATCATCCCGCCGTACACATCTCACATAAGATAAAAGATGAGAAAATACGGGATGCCCTGAAGGGTGCGGCAGAGCCGGCGGCGGAAACTTCAGGCTATGATGTGACAGTCAGGACAAAGGCTGCAGATGCGGGCTTCTCCGATATGATCAAAGAGGTGGAGGAGCTTGCGGGAGTGATCGACGAAATACTCGAAAAGTCAGCTTCAAGGACTGTGTTCAGCAGACTGTACGAAGCCGAGGATCCGTTTAAGAGTGCGATAAGAGACTCAAGATATACATCCGATCCGGCCGAGGTCTCTATCGTAACGGATATCCCCGGGATATATGATAAAATGAGGGAGAGCTTTCCGGACTCAGATGTCAGTCTGTACAGTGATGATCAGCTTCCTCTGCACGTCCTATATAAGATAGGCTCCGAAATAGAGAGCGTGAAAGAGAGGAGAGTCTGGCTTAAAAGCGGGGCTTATATCGTGATAGACCAGACTGAGGCCATGTGCGTCATCGATGTGAACTCCGGCAGGACGGATATGAAGGAGGCTCGTGAGGACGCATTCCTCAAGATAAACACGGAAGCCGCAAAGGAGATTGCAAGACAGCTGCGTATCCGTAACACCTCCGGCATCATAATGATCGATTTCATCAATATGAGAAAAAGAGAAAGCTATGCAGCGCTCAGGGAAAGCATGGAAGAAGAGCTGAGATACGACCTGAACGGTACGGTTTTCGTAGATTTCACAAAGCTCGGCATAGCGGAGCTCACCAGGCGGAAGACAAGCAGACCATTAAGAGAGCTGCTGAACGTAAAGAAAGAGGATGAATAACATGAAGATCAATTCCAGGCAAAGGGCATACCTTAAGAGTCTCGCCATGAAGGAGGAGCCCGTATACCATATCGGCAAGGAATCTCTGACAACAGAGATAGTAAAGGGACTCGACGATGCCATAGCGGCGAGGGAGCTGATAAAAGTAGCCGTCCTGAAGAACTGTGACGACGATATAAGGGCGATAGCCGAGACAGCCGCTGAGCGTACAAGATCTGTTCTGGTGCAGGTGATAGGACGCAGATTCGTACTCTACAGGCCTGCAAAGAAGCCCCGGATCTGTCTTCCGGATATTGTATCTCAAAAAAACCGCCCAAAACGCTGATATTTTGTTATTATATAGTGTGGATAAAAAATAAATTCTATTACAGGGGGAAGATATACAATGCTGTTCGGTTTTGGCGCTATGATAGACAGTCTCAAAAGGAGTCCTAAGACAATAGTTCTTACGGAGGGTACGGATCCCAGAGTGCTGGAGGCTGCTTCCAGACTTCTGGCCAGCAATTTCCTGAGCCCCATACTCCTGGGAGATCCTGAGGCTATAGCCAATGCGGCAGAGCATGCCGGCTACAATATAAGAGGTGCTCAGATCATAGAGCCTAAAAGCTATGAGAGGCTCGAGGAGATGGCACAGGAGTTCTACGAACTCAGAAAGAGCAAGGGTGTGACCATTGAGAAGGCCAGATCCACCATGCTGGAGTACAACTACTTCGGTACCATGCTGGTGAAGATGGGCATAGCCGACTGCCTCCTTGGCGGAGCCACCTATTCCACTGCAGACACAGTAAGACCGGCACTCCAGATCATCAAGACAAAGCCCGGACATTCCATAGTATCCTCATGCTTTATCCTGGTACGTCCCGGAGCTACCGGTGAGAACGAAGTCCTGGCAATGGCGGACTGTGCGATCAATATCAAGCCCACCGAGGACGAGCTCGTAGAGATCTGCGGAGATACCATCAACTGTGCCAAGCTTTTCGGCGTAGATCCCAAGGTGGCCTTCCTCAGTTATTCCACCTTCCATTCCGGGCACGGAGATGACGTTGACAAGATGCGCAACGCCGCCGAGAAGGCAAGGGCCAAATTCCCCGACATACCTATAGAAGGAGAGCTGCAGTTCGATACTGCCGTGTCTCCGAGAGTAGCCAAGCAGAAGGCACCTACCTCAAAGGTCGCAGGTTATGCCAATACATTCATCTTCCCCGACATCAATGCCGGTAATATCGGCTACAAGATAGCTCAGAGAGTAGGTAATTTCGAGGCGTACGGACCGATCCTCATGGGGCTTAATTCTCAGGTGAATGATCTTTCGAGAGGATGTAATGCACTGGAGGTCTACTCCATGGCTATAATAACCGCTGCATTAAGCATATAAAGTGATCGTCTCACAGTATTTCATAGCCTTTATTTCATTTTCTTTCTTCGGATGGATATATGAGTGTGTCTACTGTACCATCGTAGACAAACGCTGGCAGAACCGGGGCTTCCTTTTCGGCCCTGTCTGTCCGATATACGGCATCTCGGTAGTCCTGTCCATGATAGTTTTCGGTCATATGCACATCCCGGGGATAAGCTACGACACTCCCGCCTGGAAGATATTTATCATCTGCGCACTGATGAGCGCCGTCATAGAATATTTCACCTCATATACACTGGAGAGGATATTTCATGCTGTCTGGTGGGATTACAGCAATATCATTCTTAATATCAACGGACGCATCTGTCTTCCTGCCACCTGCGGCTTCGGCCTGGCAGGGATACTGATCGTAAAATACCTCCTGCCTTTCATCTCATCCATCCCCTGGGATGAGCATCAGCTCATAAATGAGACTATGGCTCTGCTCTTTATGCTGGTATTCGGTGTGGATATAACGCTTACAGTGGCTTCCCTTACGAATATGCTCTCACGCATGGAGACTATGCAGCAGGAGTTCGACAGAAGGATGCAGTCCGGGTACGAAAAGGCCTCATCTGCACCGGCCACTCTGGTGTCGGCTGCAAAGAACGGTGCGACTAATGCCGTGAATGCAGCGAAAAGCGGGGCCAGCACCGCGGTCAATGCCGGAAAGGAGCTCACGGATATAGTCACAGGATATGTGAAGAACCTGCCCATCGGTCACGGTCATCATCTGCGCAATATCCGCGGCTTCAGGTCTGAGAGGACCAGAGGCATCACGAGCAGGATAAGTGATGCGATGAAGGAGCACGGCACCCGCCGCCGCAGGAAAAAGGATACGGATCAGGTGAAAAGCGCATGAGAAATAAGGCTTTCCGGCTGAACGAAAAGGAATTCAGGCGTTTTGTAAAGATCGCAAAACCTATCGCCGGTGACGAAAAGGTACGCAGGATGAAGGAATTTATACAACACGGTGACAAATCCACCTATGATCACTGTCTGAGTGTGGCCTATACCGCTTTTCTCATAAACCGCAGGCTCCATATCGGAGCGAAAGAGGAGAGCCTTGTGAAAGCAGCACTGCTTCATGATTATTTCCTCTATGACTGGCACAGCAAGGGAGACAAGCTTCACGGATATCATCATCCCTCGATCGCATCCGCCAATGCAGGATCGGATTTCGACCTTTCCGAACATGAACTGAAGATGATCGAGACACATATGTGGCCGCTGACCCTGATGCATAT
>DNLO01000079.1 GCA_003488445.1 Lachnospiraceae bacterium
AAATACTGTTCGTCTGCTGGGGCAATATATGCAGAAGTCCCATGGGGGAGTACATATTGAAGGATATGATAAGCAGGCGCGGGCTGGATGAAGAGTTTGTTGTGGACTCTGCTGCAACGTCGACTGAGGAGATAGGGAATCCGGTATATCCTCCGGCGAGAGCTGAGCTCGCAAAGCATGGGATAGACTGCAGGGGACATCATGCCAGGCAGGTGAGGAAGTCTGATTACAAGAACTATGATGTGATCATTGCGATGGAAGATATACATAGGCGGATAATGGAGGAGCGTTTCTTCGGCGGAGACCCGGAGGGAAAGATAGTATTGTGCATGGAACTGGCGGGAAGACCCGAGGAACAGGTGGACGATCCGTGGTATACGGGGAGGTTCGAGGAGGTATACGGTCAGCTGTGCGATGCATGCGAAGGACTGCTGGAAAAATACGGTGGCAGGGCGTAGCTTACAGGCTGTCGCGTATCAGGTGATAGATCTCTTCCGTGATATCCCAGGTGTAGTGGAAGTCATCCACTGTCTGATAGCCGTTCTCCATCAGGTATGAATATGTATCGATGTAGTGAGTATTGGGAATGGCCTTAAGGGTGGCGTTCAGCTCTTCTATTCCCTTATTTGACAGACCGAACTCCTCGAGCTCGGCGGCCTGTCTGACAGGATTTACAGATACAATGTACAGATCTTTTTTGAAGGCAAGCTCTGTCAGAGCGGCTTCGTATATTTCCTTGCAGTCGGCTCTGTTCCAGTAATCATTAACTCCCATATTGACTATATATACCCAGTGATCGATCTCCGGATATGACTGCTCTATGAGCCCGGCACAGGGCAGGGCGGTGTCCATCATGTATCTGAACCCTTCTCCGGCAGCGGCCACTACGAAGAAGCCGTCCGGGGTCTGATTAACCTTGCAATATACTTCTATACCGAGAGAGCGGCTATCGCCTATGAGGATATAGCCTGTATCATCATATGCTGTCACAGGTATATTCAGATCGGGTGCCGAGGCGGTCATTCTCTCTTCAAGGGTAACTGGCGAGCCGGACAGCCTGCGACGGGTGATATCGGTTATATTATCCCGCCCCTCCAGATATGGTTCGGTGACCGGCCGGGACATGATGTTCAGCGGTATGAAAAAAGCCGAAAGCAATATAGTAATGGCAATGATACGTTTAAGCATGATGAGTCATTATAGCATGTTTTATTCAACCACATGTACAGGCACACGGTAGGACAGACCCTCACCGCAGGATACGACGATGTCAGCATCTCCGGCAGATAGTGGGATGAGCATGCCGTCCGGACCTGCTTCGCAAACGGATGTGTCAGATGATGTGAAAGAAAGACCATACGAGACTATATCCTCCAGACTGAGCTCGGCGAAAGAATAGTCTCTGAATGTGACCAGGGGGCGGATCTGAGTGGCGTAAGGAAGGGAGATGGAGAGCGTGTAGCTGTCTGCAGGGGAAAAGAGATCCGTGATGTCCGATATGCTCCTGCCTCCTGCTGTGGTATCTGCAGGCAGGACATACAGGCATAGTTTTCGGGACAGGTTCTTATAATGTATATCAATATGGGTCTTTCCCGGAGAGGAGGGGGAGACCAGACCGTCCTTCTCGGAAATGATCTGACTGTCGTAATCCGTGAATTCTATATCAGAGGATTTTATTCCATGACGGTTCTTGTTTTCGTCTATCCACCTGAAGGCCAGATTGAAGGTACTGCTTCCTGTCGTGGCATAGCAGGAAAGCTCCTCTCCGGTGACGATGATCGGATATGGAGCTGTAGTCGGGCTTTTGTATTCGATAGCTTTCTTAAGGTTTTCGGCTTTGTCTTCGCTACGGTCTACCGTGTCGGTCAGCTCTATCTCTCCGGGAGCAAAGCGTGTAGCCCAGGTTCCCCACTCGCTATTGCCGGCCCCGGCATATGAGTAGCCTATCATGACGGGATCGCCTGCCTTGATGTGGCCTGACTCGTCGCTCATGATGCAGCAGTTGTGGCAGCCGCAGATGACGTTGGTATTGAGCTCCGAGACCCTCTCGAAGTAGATCCCGTCGTCGGACTCGTAATATAGGATACAGCTGTCATCGGTGAAACGTCTGTTGGTGCAGACAGCTATGAATTTCTCTGCTTCCTCCACATAGGCCACGTCCCATGAGTCGCAGTCGCAGTAAACATAGTCGTCGGGGGAAACGCTGTCTTTATCGGTATCTATGTCGGTTTCCGTGCCGGCATCTGTACCGGTGGCATCAGTTATGCCGGCATCTTTATCTGTATCGGTGGCATCGGCCGTGTGTGTATCTGTATCGCTGCGGTCTATGGCATATCCGGCGAAGGAAAGCCGGGCGGGCCAGTCAGGCTCCAGGATATCTGCTTTGTAGACCTCCGTGGTGCGGAGCCTGTCGTAAGCATAAGTGTAGGCATCGTCGGTGACATATATGTACAACGTATCATCTTTGAGGACAAAGCCGGGCTCTCCTACACCCCATCCGTTCCATACACCGTCGTAGTAGATGACAGGCTCTGGATCGCCGCCCCAGCCGGCGCCGTCCCACTTTTCGAAGGGACCGTCCGGTTGAGGGGATCTGGCGAGATAGAAGCTGTTACATAGGCCCTGCTTTGTGATATCCATAGTGGAGGTATAGCCCAGATAATAGTATCCGTCATAGTAGAATACGTCCGGATCGCAGATGGAGAGTTCGTCCTTGGAACCGGGGGTGGGGCTGATCACGACCTTTTCGTCAGACCATGTCTTTCCGCTGTCATCGGAATGTCTGTAGGTGACCCAGTCCATCTCATGCACTCCGTCTGCGGGGATGGCGAACCAGGCATCCATGCTGCCGTCATCGTGCAGCATGACAGACGGACCATAACGGTAATCGAAGCTCACGCCTCTGGTGGGGGTAAAGACATCATAGCCGCTGTCTGTGATCTTAAGGTGCAGATGCTGCTCGGGTCCTTCTTCTTCGGGCACTTCGTTTTCGGATGTACGGTGCAGGAAA
>DNLO01000139.1 GCA_003488445.1 Lachnospiraceae bacterium
CGGCATCCACCACCACATTGACATTTTTGTCTGCCACTCTGCGGCATATACGCTCATATATGGAGTCATGCATGTTGGGCGGCACTGAGCCGGACAGCACAAGATAGTCGCCCTCACCCAGATCATCCAGCTTCTTCATAAAGGCCTTCACGTCATCGTTTGAAAGCCTCGGTCCGGCGGCATTGATATCTGTCTCTACGCCGTTCCTTATCTTCACGTTGATACGGGATATTCCCTGTCTCAATATGATGAAATCCGTACGTATGCCCTTGTGACTGAGCCCATGCACTATGGCCGCTCCGGTGAACCCCGCCACGAAGCCCATTGCCACGGTATCTATCCCCAGATTGGTGAGTACTGTAGATACGTTTATTCCCTTTCCGCCGAAATAGAACTCCTCCTTGTTACTGCGGTTCATCTTCCCGTTCTCTATAGGGTCATCCAAATGCACCACGTAGTCCAGTGCCGGATTAAATGTAACAGTATAAACCATGATCCTCTCCTTTTTAATTCATTTAATGCTGGTGGCGGGACTTGAACCCGCACGTAGTCACCTACAAAAGATTTTGAGTCTTCCTCGTCTGCCATTCCGACACACCAGCACGCACTAGTGCATTGTAGCACCTGGCTTCAAATCTGTCTAATGATGGAACAGCCTCATTCCGGTGAAGCACATCACCATCCCGTAGGAATCAGCAGTCTCTATGACCTGATCGTCCCTTATTGATCCGCCGGGCTCTGCCACATATCTCACACCGCTGCGGGCTGCCCTGTCTATATTGTCTCCGAAGGGGAAGAAAGCATCGGATCCCAGAGCCACATCGGTGTTGCCTGCAAGCCATTCCTTCTTCTCGGAATCCCTGAAGACCTGAGGTCTCTCCGTGAATACCTTCTGCCATTTCCCTTCATCCAGTACATCCATAAAGTCGCTTCCGATGTACAGATCTATTGCATTGTCCCTGTCGGGTATCCTGATATCATCCCTGAAGGGGAGCTCCAGCACCTTGGGGCACTGACGCAGATACCAGTTGTCCGCCTTGCTTCCGGCCAGCCTCGTGCAGTGTATCCTGGACTGCTGTCCGGCACCCACGCCTATGGCCTGACCGTTCTTCACATAGCACACCGAGTTACTCTGTGTATACTTCAGAGTGATCAGAGATATCATGAGGTCATTCGCTGCACTTTCCGGCAAGTTTTTGTTATTCGTCACGATATTTCCCAGCAGCTCCTTATTGATCTCGAATTCATTCCTGCCCTGCTCGAAGGTCACCCCGTATACCTGCTTGCGCTCCACGGGATCGGGTCTGTATGAAGGGTCTATCTTCAGGATGCAGTACGCCCCCTTCTTCTTCTCCTTCAGTATCTCCAGGGCCTCCGGCTCGTATCCGGGAGCTATGATGCCGTCGGACACCTCTCTCCTGATGAGAGTCGCGGTATCCTTGTCGCACACGTCAGAAAGAGAGATGAAGTCTCCGAAGCTCGACATCCTGTCTGCTCCTCTTGCCTTGGCATAGGCACAGGCCAGCGGCGACAGATCCCCGTATTCCTCTGTCCAGTATATCTTCTTCTCCACATCAGTCAGGGGTATGCCTATGGCTGCCCCCGCAGGGGATACATGCTTGAACGACGTCGCGGCCACATGCTTCGTAGCCTCCTTAAGCTCCTTTACCAGCTGGTATCCGTTCAGTGCATCCAGCAGATTGATATATCCGGGTCTGCCGTTGAGCACCTCTATGGGCAGATCCCTGCCGTCTTCCATATATACCCTCGCCGGCTTCTGGTTCGGATTGCAGCCGTATTTCAGTTCCATTTCGTTCATGACATCATCCTCCTAATGATCTGTGTTACCTGTTCTTATTCACGATCCTCGTCTCGTACCTGCCCGTGGCTATATCTATAAACCTCACGAAAAGAGACACCTTGTTGTCCGCATCCAGCGCGTCCCATATCCCCGCGGTGAAGCTTTCTATATCACCCTCTATCTTCACAGGAGTGGGCTCTCCTTCGAACGAAGGAAGCGGATCCCCGTCTCCCATGTAGGTATGGATGAAGTGTCCCCGCCCTGCCTTGGGAGTTGTATACGCAAAGGTATATCTGTTGTCCGACTCCGGGTCTCCGTTATCCGACTTCAGTATGGACATCTGATAATCAAAGCTTCCTCCGGCCACATGCAGCACTCCGGATATCCTTGGCGTATAGTTGGGAGCATCCGGCTCGAAACGCCTCTCCCTCAGGCTCTCCTCGAAGCTCTTTCCTTCTTTCATCCCGTCATAGGCGGTATCCGTCTGATCTCCGTTCGTGACTATGGTATTCTCCCCCAGCACTCTCACCGGAGCATAGATGATAAGAGACGGATCTTTCAGCTTCGCCGGGTCATAGGCCTGAGTCCTTATCCCCTCTCCGTCCTCTACGAAGACACGGTTCCTGGAATTTTCCGAACGTCCCATGATGAAATAAGCCGTGACCGCCTTGCTGCCGTCTTCGGATACTCCGATCACTATACCCCTGCCCGGATAAGAAGTCCTTCCGACCTCCTCGTTAAGGTTTACATAATTCATATAATTCTCCTCCGTCCCTTTATTATTCAGTTATCCTCAAACAGCATGCCAAACTCGCTGAAGCAGTCCAGTGTGGCAAAATAGTCCTTCAGTTCCTGCCCTCTCCTGATAAGAGAGAAGCTGCCGTCGGCATGCAGCAGCACCTCGGGGCACCAGAGCCTTCCGTTGTAATTGTATCCCATGGCAGAGCCGTGGGCACCCGTATCATGGATATAGATAAGGTCCCCCTTGTCGATACGCGGCAGCATCCTGTCTATGGCAAATTTATCGTTGTTCTCACACAAAGATCCCACTACGTCATACTTCATATCACAGGGCTGATCCTCCTTGCCGAGCACTGTGATGTGATGATATGAGCCGTACATCGCGGGCCTCATGAGATTGGCCGCACAGGCATCGACTCCGATGTATTCCTTGTATATGTGCTTCTCATGGATGGCTCTGGTCACCAGTGCACCGAAGGGTCCCATCATATATCTTCCCATCTCGGTGTATACCTTCGCATCACCAAGCCCTGCCGGCACCATCACCCGCTCATAAGCCTGCTTCACACCCTCACCTATCCGGTCTATATGGTTCGGCTCCTGATCCGGTGTATAAGGTATACCCACTCCGCCCGAAAGATTGACGAAGACTATATCCACGTCGCACTCTTTCTTAAGCTCTGCCGCAAGGGTAAAGAGCTGCTCTGCCAGCATCGGGTAGTAGTCATCCGTCACGGTATTGCTCGCAAGAAAAGCATGTATGCCGAAATGCTTCACTCCGTGCTGCTTCAGCATCATAAAGGCCTCGCTCATCTGCTCGCGCGTCATGCCGTACTTGCTGTCTCCGGGATTGTCCATAATGTGATTGGATATGGAGAAGGTCCCTCCCGGATTGTATCTGCAGCATATCGTCTCGGGAAGTTCGCCCACGTTCTCGAGATAATACGGAATCATAGTGATATCGTCGAAATTTATTATGGCTCCGAGTTCGGTCGCATACCTGTATTCCTCTGCCGGAGTCTCATTGGACGAGAACATGATCTCGTCTCCTGTAAAGCCCGCCGCACTGGCGAGCTTCAGCTCTGCCATGGAAGAGCAGTCGCAGCCGAAGCCGAAGTCCTTGA
Source organism: Lachnospiraceae bacterium (assembly GCA_003488445.1). Lineage (GTDB taxonomy): Bacteria > Bacillota > Clostridia > Lachnospirales > Lachnospiraceae > NK4A144. Next base: position 3,667 of record DNLO01000139.1, read on the forward strand.
AGATCTTCAATATGAAAGGATTGGGTGTGGCTTTTACAGCGAAATATTCTTTGAATCC
>DNLO01000004.1:0-5385 GCA_003488445.1 Lachnospiraceae bacterium
TAGCCATTATTATACCTGTATAGCATCCCGCCCAACATATCTGATCAGTCAAATTTCCCGGCCCCAGACGTGCTCAGCACGTCTAAACGGGGCTCAAAATGAGCCACTGGCTCATTTTGCATCTTGGCCTGGTCCTCCAGCTTTTCGTTGAGGTTCAATATGTTTTGCATACTGTAAACGAATTTAGCCATTATTATACCTGTATAGCACCCCGCCTGCGATGCACCGGATAATGCCCTCGCACATCTCCGCTTCGCTCCCGATGTGCTACGTAAATTCGGAATCCGCCCTTTCGGGCTACTTCCTCATTTACGTTTGCGTCTCTAATGAGTTTGCATATTTCCTCGCAAGCGAGTAGATATGCAAACTCATTGAGACTGGGCATTATCCGCGAATATGTCTTCCAGCATTTTTATCTCATCATCAAACTCGAACTTGGAGTCTGTAGTCTGCATCAGGTATTCATTTACCGCATCTATCTTCGCTATGGCAAAATCGATCTTCGGATTGGAGCCGGCCTTGTAGGCTCCGATATTGATCAGATCCTCTGCCTCGCTGTAGGTCGCCATGACGTTCTTGAGCTTTCCCGCCACGGCCTTGTGCTCCTTCGTGGCTATCTGGCTCATACACCTGGATATGCTCATCAGGATATCTATCGCCGGGTAGTGGTTCTGCTGAGCGATCTTCCTGTTCAGCACTATGTGTCCGTCCAGTATGGACCTCGCCGTATCGGTGATGGGCTCGTTGAAGTCGTCTCCGTCGACCAGCACCGTATAAAGTCCCGTGATGGAGCCCTTCGCTCCATTGCCGGCCCTCTCCAGAAGCTTGGGCATCTCCGCATATATCGAAGGCGGATATCCCCTGGTCACCGGCGGCTCTCCCGAAGCCAGTCCTATCTCCCTCTGTGCCATGGAGAATCTGGTCAGTGAGTCCATCATCAGCAGGACATCCTTTCCCTGATCCCTGAAATACTCCGCTATGGCTGTAGCCGTCTTTGCGGCTTTGTTTCTCTCCAGTGCAGGCTTGTCCGAGGTAGCTACCACGACTACCGATCTGGCCATTCCCTCAGGCCCCAGATCACGTTCCACGAACTCCCGGACCTCTCTTCCACGCTCTCCGATGAGGGCTATGACATTCACCTCAGCCTTGGTGTTCCTTGCAAACATACCCATGAGTGTGGATTTGCCCACTCCCGAGCCTGCAAATATGCCTATACGCTGTCCCTTGCCCACCGTGAGCAGACCGTCCACTGCCTTCACTCCCAGAGGCAGGACTTCGCTTATTATCACCCTGTCCATGGGATCCGGCGGCGTGGCCTCCACGGGATACTCCTCCCCGATGACCTCGGAGCCGTCTGTTGGATGTCCCATACCGTCCAGTGTCCTGCCGAGAAGATCATCCGAGCACTTCACCATCAGAGGATGCTCGAGGTTCGTGACTATGGATCCCGAGCCTATGCCGTCAGTCGACTCGTACGGCATGAGCAGAGTCATCCTGTCCTTGAACCCTACCACCTCAGCCAGGATGGGCTTCAGCGAGGTATCCGCCGGCTGTATGGAGCATATGTCCGCAAGCCTTGCATCGGGTCCCTGGGACTCTATGGTAAGCCCCACCACATTGACCACCTTGCCCAGCTTCTTGAAGTAGGTGCCTGTCTTCAGGCTCTGATATTTCGAAAGATCAAATGCAAGATCCACCTGTCACCTCATCTTTACGTGCAAAGACATGCCGGTCACTGCTCGGAGGATCCGCCCTGATAGGACAGGAGTGAGAGCTGCTTCTTCAGCCCCTCCAGCTCAGTGCCCAGAGAGCAGTCGAATATACCCGACCCTGTGTCTATCATAGCCTGTCCGGGACTCAATGTCACGTCAGGGACTATGTCCGTATTATCGGAGCCCGGCAGTCCGTCGAACAGTATCTCCTTGTTCGACGATATGTATTCATAATCATCCTTGGCTACATGTACGATCAGATTGACCGTCGTATCGGTATTCTGCAGGGCATTCTGGAGAAGATATAATATGATCTCCTTCCTGTCCGCGAGGTCAGTATGGAAGATGTGCCCGTAGATATCAGAGAGTGTGTCTATCAGTGCAGGCTCCAGAGCTGCAACCATCCCTTCGTACTCAGCCTGCATCGCCTGCTCTTTTTCGGCGAGCTGCTGCTCCATGGCAGCCACCTCCGCCATCCCGGCATTGTACCCCTCATCGTGTCCGGCCTGCCTGGCTTCCTCGAATACAGACGCCTTGTGCGCCTCAGCGTTGTCGACAGCCTCCTGCAGTATCTGATCTGCCTGTGCCTGGGCATCGTCCAGTATCTGCTGAGCCTCTGCCCTCACGGCATCCATATCCACACCCGGCTCTTCGTGCGCCTGGGGCTCTGCCTTTATCACATTCCCCATTCCCTCTGCGCCTTCTGCGGCGTCGGGATCGTCAAGTATGGAGCTCACCATGTCTGCATCGAGCCCCTCTGTAAATTCATCCGGTGAAAAATCCTCCTGTTCACTCGCAGCAGACCGCTTCATGATGTTCTCCAGCATCTTCAGCCTCTCTGCTACCTGTGTATTGGAGTTTATGACCAGCTTATCATCACCGTCGATCTCCGCACGGGATCTCTTGACAACATTAGACAATGATCTCGTCTCCTCCGCCTCTGGAGATGACGATCTCTGCGGAGTCCTCCAGCTTTCTGATGATATTGACTATCTTCTGCTGAGCCTCTTCCACGTCCTTCATACGTACGGGACCCATGAACTCCATATCCTCCTTGATCATGGCTGAAAGACGCGATGACATGTTCTTGAATATAGCAGCCTGCACCTGCTCGTTCGCTCCCTTGAGAGCCATGGACAGATCGGAATTGTCCACATCCCTGAGCACTCGCTGTATGGCCCTGTCGTCCAGAAGGAGGATATCCTCGAAGACGAACATCTTCTTCCTGATCTCGTCGGCCAGCTCCGGCTCGTCCACTTCCAGAGTCTCCATGATGTGCTTCTCTGTACCGCGGTCTACGGTATTCAGGATCTCTACTATGGCATCCACACCACCGACGATGGTGTAGTCCTGGTTCACCAGGGATGAAAGCTTTGACTCCAGCACTCTCTCCACCTCTTTGATGACATCCGGGGATGTCCTGTCCATCATTGCTATCCTCTTCGCCACGTCCGCCTGCTTGTCCGGAGGCAGGGCACCTACTATCTGTGCGGCCTGTGCCGGCGCAAGATAAGACAATATCAGTGCGATGGTCTGAGGATGCTCGTCCTGTATGAAGTTCAGCAGCTGGGTAGAGTCTGCCTTGCGTACGAATTCGAAGGGTCTGACCTGCAGCGAGGCCGTCAGCTTGGATATGACATCGGAAGCCTTCTCCTCACCGAAGGACTGCTCCAGAAGCTCCTTGGCATAGCCGATACCGCCCTCTGCGATATACTGCTGAGCCAGACAGATCTGATAGAACTCATTGATCACATCCTCTTTCAGCTGAGGAGTGACGGATCTTGTATTTGCGATCTCAAGTGTGAGCTCTTCTATCTCCTCGTCCTTGAGATGCTTGAATATCTGTGCGGATTTCTCCGGACCTAAAGCAATGAGCAGGATTGCAGCTTTCTGCAATCCTGACATCTCGCTGCTTGAACTATTTGCCGCCGGTAATGGCACTTAACTTACCCCCAGTCCTCCGTCAGCCAGTTACGCAGCAGGTTGGCAACTGCCTCGGGATTCTCATCTACAAACTTCTCGATCATGAGTCTGACCTCGCTCTTGCCCTCAGCGTCGATCTCCTCGATCATTGTATTATCCTGAGTGCTCTGGAGCAGATTGTCAAGCTGGAGCTCTTCCTCCTCCTCGACCACTCTCTCTGCTCTCATGGATCTGATCACTACAAATGCCAGCAGTCCGAGGATCAGTATGATCAGCGCTATGATGAAGATGTTGGTGGCGGATACGAGGCCGCCCTCGCTCGGCACAAATACCGGCTCGTCATAGGCGACTATCTGTATGTTCGCAACGGGAATACCCGTTGCCTTGGAGACGACGTTGTACACATCATCATCCACCTCTGTCTTCGTCCTCTCGGAGTTGGCGATACGGAACTCATCGAATGTGGTGCCGTCGAGAGCACCTGATGCCTTCATATCGTCCTCATTATACACCACATAGTGTATTGCTGTAATCCCCAAAGATGATGAGTCATAGTTGATGGCTCCGCCTGCCTTTTCGGTATCCGTGATCTTCTCATTCGGCAGATAGCTGCGGCTCGTCTCGTCGGTAGTGGTATTGGAGTAAGCGTTATCCTGGAACTCGTAAGTGATCTCGCCGTTGGTATCCGTGCCGGGGATATCACCGTTTGAGTTCTGTGCAGTCTGTGAGTATGTGTCCTCCTGTGAGAGCACGCCCTGATCCTGTCCCTCAGCAGGGGTATATGTGTGCTCCGTGGTCTTGATCACATCCCAGTTCAGGTCCAGATTGGGCACCACCTGCACGTTATCGTAGATCTTCGCACCTACCAGTGCGTCGTTGATCTCTGCCTGTACTATATTGTCATACTGTGTCTTGTAAGAAAGCCTGCTGGAAGCATTGCCTGTAAGAGAGTTCTCGTCCTGTCCGGAATAGAGCATGTTGCCTGTGGTATCCATGATGACTACGTTGGCGGTGGTATCGTTGCCGAGCTCGGTGGCTACGAACCTTGCTATGAAAGCTGCCTGATCCTGAGTCATCTCCTCCGGATTCTCCAGCTCCAGCATCACCGATGCATAGCTCTCTTTCTTCTTTGAGAGGAGAGTTCCGTCGTTCTCGGGGACATTGATATTGACTATGGCCCTCTTCACGTTGTCCATGTTCTTCAGTGTGGACTGGAACTTGGCCTCCATGAACTCCTGATATTTCTTTGTCTTGTCTGACTCTGTGGTGGAGAAGCCTCCGTCGAAGACACTTGCTATGGAGTACTCCTCCGCGGGATAGTTGTTGGCTCCGAGCAGCACTACTGCCTGTGTATATACTTCCTTGGGTACGGATACGGTGAGTCCGTCGTTGCTCGTCTTGTATTCGATGCTGTTCTCTTCAAGGAGGGCCTGTATCTCACTCGTCTCCTTTGTGGAGTCGCTCACATACAGGGTCTCGTAGCTGGGCTTGGTGAGGATGGATACTACGATGGCAAGGAGTACGAGCACTCCGGCTACGGATGATATGATGAGTGTCTTCTGTCTCATGGTGAAACGGTTCCACCACTCGATCACTCTCTGCAGTAAAGCTCTTAACCTCTCCTGAATGTTACCCATGACTTTTTCCTTCTCCCTCCGACTAAACTTCTAAACCAACCGTTTTTCAGCTTCTCGATTTCTCGTCTTATGATGCAACCACGCACTGCTCCGCTGCTTCGCAGCTTTCGCAT
>DNLO01000004.1:5526-8229 GCA_003488445.1 Lachnospiraceae bacterium
GCGCATAGCCAATATTCCCGGCTCTCCTCGCTGTTGCATCATATCTGCATCTGCATGATCTCTCTGTAGGACTCGAGAAATCTGTCTCTCAGGGCTACCGTGTATTGCAGTGCCACCTGAGCCTTCTCCTGCGCTACCGCCAGATCGTGAGTGTTCTCCGTGAGACCCAGCGCGAACTTGATCTCCTCCTCCTCGGCGGAATGCATGTATCCGTTCGTCTCATTCACCTGCTTGACTGCGGCGTCCAGGAAAGTCCCGAAGGTCTCATCATCGGCGAACTTCGCCGTGGATGAATTGAGTGCCGCATCTGCGACCTTAGGTGATGTGATATTGAAAAATGAACTGATATTGGTTACATCCATTATCCTTTACTCCTTATCCCGCTGAACCGAAAGTCCTTATGACTGTCCCACGTTGAGACCGTTGAGCGCCATATCCTTGGTGGCGGAGAAGGCGGTGGCATTGGCCTCGTAGGCTCTGCTCGCATCTATCATGTTGGTCATCTCCGTGACGATATTGACGTTCGGATAAAGCACATAGCCGTTCTCATCCGCATCGGGGTGCGACGGATCGTATACCATGTTCATCTGCGTGACATTATCCTTGTACAGCCCGCCTATCTTCACTCCCGAGCCCACGAAGCGGTTGAACTTGCTCTGAGTGTTCATCAGCACCGAGTTGAAGGAAGCCACCGGATTGGATCTCTCCTGGAAGGTGACCACCTTTCTCTTGTATGGTGTGCCGTCCTCTGTCCTCGTGGTATTGGCATTCGCGATATTCTCCGCGATGACGTCCATCCTGTAGCGCTCTGCCGTAAGTCCCGATGCATTTATACTGAAGCTGTCAAATACTCCCATTTCCGTATCTCCTTTTCAATCTCACTGCGCTGTGCCTGTCATGTGAAGCCCACGGCTACTTGAGCACTGCCTTGAAGTGCTCGAATTCCGATGACAGAGACTTTGTCAGACCCTGATACATCAGCTGGTTCTCGGCCATGTATACATTCTCCGTATCCACGTCCACGTTGTTGCCGTCCAGCCTGTAAGAATAGGCCTCCAGATCAGTGAATACCACGCCCTTGAGTCTCTTGGTATTCAGCGAGTCTATCTTCTGGTCCAGCGTCTTGTACCTGGAGTTCTTCAGCGCCTGCTGGAGATTGGCAGCGAATGAAACATCCTGCCTCTTATAGTGAGGAGTGTCTATGTTCGCTATGTTGTTAGCTATGGTCTTGTTCCTCAGAGCCGAGGCATCCGCCGCCCTGGTGAGGACATCTACGTAATTGAAGGTATCTGTATTAACCATCCGCTGTTCCTTTCCGGTACAGGGGAGAACTCCCCATATACCTAAACTATTATAATAATCTGTTTCAAAATGTCAATATATAGATGGGCATTTGCCGGGCAGACACTATATATTGTTTTTATGCTTCAGGATAGCAAAAAGGATCTACTCCGGCTTGCGCCTTCATAAATCCTTTTACTCTCTACTTCCCTGTAATCCCGAATTCCGTTCGGAAACTCTGATCCTGATCCTTATTCAGTTTCCAGCTCTTCGAAGATGTCCGGGTTCAGTATCCTGATATAAGTCCCCTTTACCCCCGCGGACTTCGAAGCTATGATACCGGCACTCTCGAGCTTCTTTACGGCATTCACTATCAGCGATCTGGTGATCCCGTGCTTTTTCGCTATTCCTGACGCCACTATCAGGTCTCCGGTCTCCTCCAGCTCCTCAAATACCAGCTTCACGGCCTGCTTCTCCGTAGCCGACAATGCGGACAGCGCTCCTTTGATATCCGACCTCTTGCGCTGCTCGATGGACTCCTCCTCCTCGAGGGATCTGTACATCTCAAGGCTCACCACGGTCGATGCATATTCGCACAGTATGATGTCATCCACCGTAAACTCCCGGTTGCGTCTGAAGAAGATCAATGTCCCGAGCCTGTCGCTGCCCATTCTCACCGGAGTGATGAGCACCTCGGTCTCCATGACCCCTCTGTCCTGCAGTCCCAGCGTATCCAGTCTCACATTCTCTCTGGTGGAAAGCACTGACAGGAGTCTCCCGTTCAACGAGTCATCTATGAAGGTCCCGCAGGGTTTCGAGAATACCGATGGATATACCGCACTCCCGTCCTTGCCCAGTATCTTGCCCTTGGCACTCAGGACACATACGGAAGACCGTACTATACTGCCCATCGTCCTGCATATGTCGTCAAAGACCACCCTGTCTCCGACCTTCTCATTCAGGAGGGCATTGATCCTCCTGGTCTTGTCCAATAACTCGATACTGCTCAAAGATCACTCCGTTGAAATTGTATTTATTTTAGCACAATTTAAAAACATATGCAAGCAGATTGTATGGATATTTGTACAATCTGCAGGAGGCCTGTGGAGATATGTTGTTTATCACTGGATTTCTAATTATTGTTCTCTTCGTTCTTGATGACATTTTTACAGTCATCGTTTGAGCAGACAAGATTCTGCCCCTTCTCCACCATGATGCTGCCGCACTTCGGACACTTAGTCTTCGAAGGCTTGGACCAGCTCATGTAGTCGCACTCGGGGAATCCGATACAACCGTAGTATCTCCTTCCCTTCTTCGACATGCGAAGCACGATATCCTTTCCGCACTTGGGGCACTCCACTCCAATCTTTTCATAGAAAGGCTGGGTGTTCCTGCACTCCGGGAAGCCCGGGCAGGCAAGGA
>DNLO01000031.1 GCA_003488445.1 Lachnospiraceae bacterium
GCCTGGAATACCAGCATGACATTCGAAAGGAAGTATGATCTCCCCGTCATGGCATATCCTATCAGAGCAGGTAGTGCACTTCTGAAGATGTTCAGCAGCTGTCCCACAGTGAGCAGTTCGAAACCTCTCACGGCGTATTCTTTAGGCTCCTGATGTCTGGCGAGGCGCATCCCTATCCCCATGCACAGCATAAATGAAGCCGCCCCCAGGAAGGTGCTCGACAGATCGAAGAATACATACGGTCCACCCGGGTCTGCCGCAAGCTCCTCATATACATGGTTAAAGATCATACATACGATGCACAGTGCCTTAAGCATATCCACTTCAATATATCTGACTTTGTTCAACTCAATCCTCCGTATATAACGCAAAACATTCCTGCACCTTTAAGGTGCAGGAATGTCTTCCGGTTTTTTATTTAATACCTGTCGTATCTTTCGTCTCTTCTCTTCTGCTCAGCTCTCGCCTTTCTTCTCATCCTGCGCATCTTTGCCTGATGCATTATCAGTATGCAGAAGCAGGTGATAGCCACACCGAGTGCGATGATCGATCCGGCAGCGAGCCACTTGACCAGATCTCTCGACGATGCCACTTCCTGTGCTATGGCATATGATGAGAAGCGGTCCGTACGGAAGGTGATGGTCTTGGGATCATCATCCAGATCCGGGAGAATGGTCAGCTCACCGTTATGTACTCTGAGCACTGAGTAGTTCATGCCCTTCTTGTAGATACTGTCAGGCACCTCGATGATCACTTCCATTGCCTCCGGAAGCTCCTCGACCTTCTGAGTGTTGCCGTTCAGTGTCTTCAGCATAGTGATATCGAAGTACTGCAGCGGCTTGTTGCCTACAGCATTCTTCATGATCTTCTTGGTGGCTTCGTCCACGTCATCCTGCTTTGTGACGCTTATAGCCACATTTCCGACTGCTCCGTCCACTATGGCTATGAGCTCATCAGGGGTGAGCATCCTGTCCACCACCACATCCAGGTTGGGCAGGCTGGGATTGATATCCTCATCCGATGCCATCATGATCTCTTCCGGTGTCATGTTCGCGTAGTCTATACCGTGCTTGTTGACAGGCTCCATGGTATTGTCTACTGCCGAGTCGAATGTTCCTGCCGTGAACGATGCATCCAGTATCGGCAGGCCGTTTCCTACTGCAGCCATCTCCCTTGCCTCACGGCGCGACACTCCCATGAGCTGGGTCACGGGTGTAGGCACATCATCCTCGTCCTCTTCAGCGTCTATTCCCAGTTCTTCGTCTGTGGGTACGTTTATGCTCTCTATATCCGGCATCTCCTCCACGAACTCATCTCCGCTGCCTCCGGATACCGCATCCTCCAGCTTGACGGTCGACTGAGCCGTAGCCGTATTGGCCTCTGTCTTTGCTATCTTCTCTACCTTGTTGCTCTGCACCTTCTGACCCGATGCAGCTGCTGTAGCCTTGCCGGCATCTGTCAGCAGGAAGGCTGCCGCTATCGTGTGGTTGCCCTGCACGTTGGAGAAAGTATAGCTGTTCACAGGTCCCACCTGTACACCGTCCACTGCCACCGCAAGGATCGCATAGCCGGCCTTGGGAGTGATCTTGTATGTCACGTTCTGTCCCTGAGTCACTGAAGTCAGGCCTGCGGGTGATATCGCTCCGCCGGTAGTCGCCACTCCTGCAGAGATCTCATATACTGAGACTCCTGTCTTGATGAAGACAGCCGTACATGTGTAGTCAGACTCAAGCTTGTCTATCTTCACTGTAGCATCTCTGTTCACTATCTGTCCGTTTATCTGCCAGCCTACGAAAGAATATCCCGACGCGGGTACTGCCTTTGCCACTGTTCCCTGGTTGATGGCGAAGGTTCCTCCGCCGCTCACCGTACCGCCCTCAGCAGGAGAAGCGTAAAGAGTGAGGGTATGAGATGTCCTTTCGAACATGGCTGTGATCTTCCTGTCATGCTTCAGATCCTTCAGCTTGAGGGAAGCATCACGGCTTATGATATCTCCGTCTTCCTTCCATCCTGTGAATACATATCCGCTGTATGCCTTTGCCGATATGGTGGTGCTGTCTCCGTAGGTTATCTTGCCGCCTCCGGCTACCGTACCTCCGTCATCCGTGTTCCTCCTCAGATCCACGGTCACGTAGTTCCTTTCAAACTTGGCTGCCACGCTCAGGTTGGACTGTACATTCGATATGGTGTAGTTCGTTGCTGTGGATACGGTCTTTCCGTTCTGTACCCATCCTGCGAAGTAATAATTCTTGTTGGGTATTGCAGACAGGGTCACCGATCCGCCCTGTATCACCGCACCGCCTCCGGTCACGGTTCCTCCGTTTGAAGGGTCTGCATATGCGCTTACATTGTATCCGCCCTTCTGGGTAGATACCGTTGCATATCCCCTCTTTGTGTTATCCGCTACGGATACCGCATAGACCTGTATCTGCTGTGATGTCTCGTCTGCTGCGATATTGAGATTTCCGTCACTTCCTATCTTGGTCTTGCTGGATTTCTGGCCCTGCACGAACCACTTCACATCCTGGCTCACCTGGCCTGTTCCCTTCACCTCGGCAGTGAATGTCACCTCATCACCTACCGCGAGAGTGATCTTTCCGGGGCTGACTATCACGTTCTCCACCACTACAGGCTTGTCTGATACGGTTCCCTGGAGCGCCACCCTGGCTCCCTTCATGAAGTTCGGATCCTTCACGGCATCTGTCACCATGAGGGTTCCCTTATAGGTTCCCGAGTCGAGCGACGATGACATTGTCACAAGGTACTTTACAGTCTCACCGGGATTCAGCTCTGTTTTCGGCTCGGCCATGCTGCAGGTGAATGCCTTGTCGGGATCACTCTCTCCGGTCTTGAGGGTGACCTTCTCGGATCCTGTATTGGTGATGGTCACGGATTCAGTGGTCCTCTGAGCTCCCGGAACATCCTTGCCGAAGTCGATCTTCTGTACGCTTGCAGTAAGTGCAAATACATTAGTCTGATCGCCGGATTTGTTGCCTGAGGCAGTTTCGGCCATCTTCTTCTTCATCTCTTCGCTCTTTTTGGCTTCCTCTTCGCTTTTCTTCAGCACTGCCTGGGCTGCTGCATCTGCGGCTGCTTTCTTCTGGGCTTCCTCCGCAGCCTTGGCCTGCTGTGCTTCATAGGCTTCCTTTTCGGCTTTTGCCTTTCTCTCGGCTTCCTCTTTGGCAGCCTGCTCCGATGCCTGGGCTGCGCTGGCTGCCGCCGCTGCTTTGGATGCCTCCGCCGCTTTGGATGCCTCCTCTGCTGCCCTGGATGCCTCCTCTGCTGCCCTGGATGCCTCCTCATCATCGCCGTCATCACCGTCGTCGCCGTCATCCCAGAGGATCTCCTCCTCCTCGTCAGGCTCCGCAGCCATGACGACTCTCAGCGCATTGATATTCTGAACGAATATCGCCAGCGAGAGCACCATCGCCAGAATTAACGATATTTTCTTTCTTGTCTTCATACAATAACCTCCTGCTGTTTTTGGTCACTCATATACATTCATGTATACGATTCAGCCTGAAAATTGGCAAATATATATTATGTAACCTTTCATTTTGGCAAATATAGCACATCTGTCAGGTTATTTCAACTAAATATTGTGTTTTTTCGCCGGGTTATTGCCCGGGAGGGTATTTTCCTGCGCCGGTCAGAAAAGATTGTTTAGAGGTGTGTTCAGATCTTCTGCCCCGGGTACGACAAAGGCACCGTCCTTTATGATGCAATGTCTTTCCCCGTCTTTGTCGACACTTGCGATCTCTCCCAGCTCTTCATATGGTATGGTGATATCGGTGTGGCAGTTATAGTATGCCTTTACAGGCTCACTCTTTCTGTATTTCAGTGTGTGTTCATTGTCCTTGGCTATGAGCTCCCTGCCGTCAGGGTTGAAGGTGCGTATATCCTCTTCCCTGGAGTAACAGGTATCCCCCACGGCGAAATGTGGTCCGGTCTTTTCGGCTATCAGTATAGGAAGCTTATCGAATATCCCGTACCTTTTTGCCATGGCATATGCTGTCGTATTGGTGCCTATGGCAAACTCCCCCATGGGAAGTGTCCCGTGGCTGTGCAGGATGTTCTCTTCCACGTATCTCCTGTTCTCTTCCTCCGTGCCGAAATTTGCGCAGGAGTAGTCAGTGACGTATCCGTCCCGGAAAGAGATCTTCAGATCCCTGAACACCAGTCCGTTGATATAGACCTGCGACACGTGCAGGAGTCCGTCCGTTCCCGTCAGTACAGGTGAGGTGAACACCTCTCCCACAGGTATGTTAACATCCGCCACACAGTTCTCAAACACAGCCTGACGAGTTATGTCTACCGGCTTCGCAAGGCTTATCCTCAAGTCGGTATGGTTCTCGCCTTTTCCCTTTATTTCAACAGTTTCTCCCTTTTCAAGCTCCACAATGATGCATTGTTGCATCTCCTGGTAGCGCATATACGGCAACGTGTTTATGTTAACCGTTTCTTTGAATATCTCTTCGAAGTCCGCCCCTATCTCCGGCACCGGATAAGAGATGATGGTATAGGATCTGCCCTCAGGATCGATATACTCATTCTGTATCTGGGCATATCTTGCCTTTGTCGTATTCGCGAGCTGCCGCTGCTCGTCAGACAGTGACCAGCTCTCCCTGTGGTTCACCGGTTCGAAGTCGTGCATCCCGAAGCGTTCCATTACCGCCGGTCCCGCAAAGACCGCCGCCATTTCCTTTACTTCCTCGAAGGCCGCCCTTGCCACCTCCAGCTTGCGCTCCGCATATGCCTTGTCGAGAAAAAGTGCCTCATCCTCTCTGTGGTCGTAGTCCATCTGCTCATTGACAGGGTCCCCGCTGTATCCTATGCGGGTCAGACCGTTCCGTACCGCTGCATGCAGAGGTCTTCTGTATATGGTCACATCCAGTCCCGCTTCCCTGAAGCTTTCGACAGACGCCCTTACCAGCCTTTCGAACCCCAGCTCATACCTGATGTTCACGGTCTTCTTCTTCGAAATATCCTTTCCGGTGGTCTCGAAGCCCTTGATGAAGCCACCCGTGAAGGTGCCCGCCATGGAACGTATATCTTCTTCGGGCAGGGTCGCAAGGAAGCCTGCCAGGCGTCTCGTGTCCTCGCTCACGTATTCTCCGAAGAGATCCAGATATGCCGGATCCGACAGATCCGCCTCCATGATGATCCTCCTTGCGAAGTCTCTCGAGGGATCCACCAGATCTCTTATCCTGTCCGCTACCGTGACATCGGTATAGTCGGTTATGAAGTTTCGTATGATGGAATGGAGATCACCGGCAAGCATATCCGGGATCTTCGGATCCGGGGCCGATCCGCTGTCGCCGTCTCCGATAGTGTCTGCACTCTCTGCCATGAATGCGGTATAGCATTCCAGGAAGAGCTCGCAGAGGATGGTCCTGTCCTCCAGCCGGATATCTCCCTCGGCTCTCATGGGGATGACGGATGTGAGTTCATATGCAAGGAATGAAAGCAGCTTCCCCATCCTCTCACCGAATAGTGATACCGCATATGCGGGATTGGTATAGGATCTGTCATACGCTCCGGGCAGCAGGTCATCATACGTGCCGTGGAGCAGGAAGTCCGCTTCTTTCCTGAAGTATTCCCCATAGGGCTCGGGCAGGATGCACTCTCCTGCAAGAGAAAGCAGTCTGTATCCGGCCAGCTCGCTCCTCTCCTTCAGCAGCTCATAGTCCGGTGATGCCGACATATATTATCCCTCCCCAGCAGAGCACCGCTATGACGGATGCCGCAAATCCCAGTCTCGGCAGGATAGGGAACACATCGCTCTCTCCCAGCGCAGTGCTTCCCAGCGCTATCCCTATGAATCCGAATATCATCGCGATAAACCCTGCCGCCCCCATACGTGAGGCGTTCTGTGCCTTGTCCGCCACCGTAAGACTGACCGCCAGAATGAATGAGACCAATGACATCGTGCCGTACACGAGTGCCATCAGTCCCCTGGTAGAATGTTTATTACTTGTAAATCTGTATCTCTTCTCGAACATTCACTTTGCACCGTACTGTGCATAGTAAGCGTATATTGCGGTCTTCAGCTCATCGTCGATTATCCTTCTGCCGTCCACCTCATGGCTCACCAGATAATCCGTGACCTCGCTCATGGTGACGATGGCCTTCGTCGGGAATCCGTACGTGTCTGATATCTCGGAAAGTGCAGACTTCTCTGTCTCGCCTCTCTCCTGTCTGTCCACAGACACGCACATGCCGACCACCTCTACATCGCCCTGTGCCTGTATTATCGGCAGGGTCTCCTTGATGGATGTCCCTGCAGTCGTCACGTCCTCTATGATCACTATCTTATCCTTGTTCCTTATGGGACCTCCCAGGAGTATCCCCTTGTCGCCGTGATCCTTGATCTCTTTTCTGTTGCTGCAGTAACGTACCTCTGCACCGTACTCTTCCGAGAGGGCTATTGTCGTCGCCACCGTCAGGGGTATCCCCTTGTATGCCGGACCGA
>DNLO01000214.1:0-2574 GCA_003488445.1 Lachnospiraceae bacterium
AAGCTGGATGTACATCTGACGGAGTCGCCTCTGTTCTGGCTGCTTTTGGCGGGCATGGGGCTGACACTGACTGTATTCATAGCCGACAAGATAAATGAAGCCAAGTACAACAAGCTCAAGAACAAGCAGGAGGAGATAAGAGGGATCCTGCAGGAGAGCTTCGAGACCTTCGCCAGGATAATAGATGCCAAGGACCCCTATACCAGAGGGCATTCTCTGAGGGTGGCCGAGTATGCGAAGCTGATCGCGGGAGAAATGGGCTACAGCGAAGAGGACCGGGAGAGGGTGTACTGGATAGGCATGCTCCATGATATAGGCAAGATAGGTGTCACGGATCTGATATTGCAGAAGCCGGGAAGGCTGGACAGCTCGGAATATTCTCTCATCCAGACTCATGTGGATGTGGGAGGAAGGATACTGGAGGACTTCGAGGCCCTGCCGGGCATAGCGGAGGGAGCGAAGTATCATCACGAAAGATGGGACGGCAAAGGCTACTCGACCCACCGTATGGGCAGGGATATCCCGGAGATCGCGCGTATCATATGCGTGGCAGACTCCTTTGACGCGATGACGAGTCCCAGAGTATACAGGAAGGCTCTGTCTGTCGAGTATGCAAGAAGAGAGCTGGTAAGCTGTGCAGGCACACAGTTCGATCCGGATATCGTGCCTGTGATGCTGAGACTGATAGACAGCGGACAGGTGCCGATAGAGATCGAGGAGACCTGATCCCGAAAGTATGCAGCGGGAAGGTGCCGCAGGGAGCCGTACGGACCGCAGCATGATGGAGGTGAAGATGGGCGCTACCGTGAGCGTGTGCCTCATAGTGAAGAACGAAGAGGCAGTGCTGAAGAGATGTCTGGACAGCCTGAAGGGTATAGCGGATGAATATGTGATAGTGGATACCGGCTCGGATGACGGGACGAAGAAGATAGCATCGGCCTATACCGACAGGATATATGACTTCGAATGGACAGATGACTTCGCGGCTGCGAGAAACTACGCTTTCTCGAAATGCAGCTGCGACTATATATACTCGGCGGATGCCGACGAGATACTGGACGAAAAAGCAGCGGAACAGTTCAAGGCCCTGAAGGAGGCTCTGGACGGCTCCGTGGATATCGTCCAGTTTTTGTATACCAACCAGCTGGAGTACAACACCACCTACAACTACGACAGGGAGCTCAGACCCAAGCTGTACAGGAGGCTCAGGAGCTTCGTGTGGGAAGGGGAGGTCCACGAGCAGGTAAGGCTGGACCCCATGATATACGACTCGGAGATCGAGATCATACACAAGCCGACATCCCTGCATTCGGGGAGAGATTTTGATATCTTCCTGAAGCTCATGGAACGCAAGGGAGAGCTGGAGCCGAGGCTTATGGATATGTATCTGAGGGAGCTGGCCGTATCGGGAGAGGACAGTGACTTCGTGGATGCAGGAGAGCACCTGAAGAAGGCACTGGAGAAGGAGAGCGATGAGGAGCGTATGAAGAATGAGCTCTATTGCGTGATGCGAGGCGAAAGAGCAAAGGGAGACAGGGAGCTCTTCATGAAGTATGCGCTGAGAGCGCTGGCTCTGGGAGATGTGACCTCGGAGACGGCCTATGAACTGGGAGAGTATTACCGCGGGGTACAGGATATGAACGAGGCGAAGATGTGGTACTACAATGCCGCGAACGAGACCGAGCCCGCGCTGGATCACCGCTATCATGATGAATATCCTCAGAGGTATCTGACGGAGGGCTGAGAGGGGCAGGGGCATCGGTTGAGGGCCTGCCTGCAAATATGGTATAATCTTCAGGTTAATATTTTATACGGATAAGGAGTATACATGCGTACATATCTGGTTACCGGCGGTGCCGGCTTCATAGGATCCAACTTCGTTCATTATATGTTCCGCAAATACGGGGACGACATCAGGATCATAAACGTGGATGCCCTGACATATGCGGGGAATCTCGAGAATCTGAAAGAGGTGGAGTCAAGAGCCAATTATTCCTTCGTCAAGGCGGACATAAGGGACAAGGAAGCCATAGAAAAGATCTTCGCGGAAAATGATGTGGATATTGTCGTGCATTTTGCGGCGGAGAGCCACGTGGACAGATCCATACGCAATCCTGAGGTCTTCGTGGAGACCAATGTGCTGGGGACGGCGGTGATGCTGAATGCAGCCAGGGCTGCCTGGGAGAAGGAGGACGGAAGCTACAGGGAAGGAAAGAAATTCCTCCATGTGTCTACGGATGAGGTGTACGGCTCGCTGAGCGATCCGAAGGACTATTTCTACGAGACCACGCCCTACGATCCGCATTCACCCTACTCTGCGAGCAAGGCTTCCGCGGATCTGCTCGTAAAGGCCTATGTGGATACATATCACTTCCCGGCCAACATCACAAACTGCTCCAACAACTACGGGCCTTATCAGTTCCCGGAGAAGCTGATACCTCTCGTAATCAACAATGCGCTGCAGGGGAAGAAGCTCCCGGTGTACGGAGACGGAAAGAATGTGCGTGACTGGCTCTATGTGGACGACCACTGCAAGGGCATAGACATGGTCATAAATGACGGAAAGCAGGGAGA
>DNLO01000214.1:2693-3159 GCA_003488445.1 Lachnospiraceae bacterium
CTACCCTGCAGGATATACTGCCGGATGACGATGCGAGGAAGGCAAATGTGACCGAGGACCTGATCACCTTCGTGGAGGACAGGAAGGGACACGACAGGAGATATGCGATAGCTCCCGACAAGATCTCAAAGGATCTGGGGTGGCTTCCGGATACGAAGTTCGAGGACGGGATACGTCTCACGGTGAAGTGGTATCTGGACAATATGGACTGGATGGAGAACGTGACCTCGGGAGACTATCAGGCGTATTACAAAAAGATGTACGAGGCATGAGACTATGAAGGGAATAATACTCGCAGGCGGCAGCGGCACCAGACTCTATCCGCTGACCAAGGCAATGAGCAAACAGATGATGCCCGTGTACGACAAGCCGATGATCTATTATCCCTTGTCGGCCCTGATGCTGGCGGGCATCAGAGAGGTACTGATCATATCAACACCAAGGGATCTGCCGGGGTTCAGAGAGC
>DNLO01000069.1 GCA_003488445.1 Lachnospiraceae bacterium
ATGATTTTTGCACCGTACTATCGAGATAACTACAAGCAAAAATTACATCAGCTGCACCGGGCCATATTGTTTTATTTTGAGAACGGTATGAAGTCGATCTTCGCGAAGTTCTCCGTAGCCCTCTGCTCCCACATATCATAGTCTTCCTCACTGGCAGGCTCCCACTCATCATCCGCTTCACCCGAGCCCGTGCCAGTATACCAGGGATTCTTCTCATCGGTATATCCGTCATACTTGATCCCGTACTGGAAGAAGAGATCCGACGTACCCGGCTCTATGATATATACTCTGATGCCGCTCTCCATGGCACTGCTCGAAAATACATTGGCCACTCCGCCGTATTGCATGGCACGGTAGCTGTTCCTTGCACTGCCGCTCACCACCGATGCGGGCTTCCTCTTCACCATGGTGTAGATATCGTATACCACACTGGGCTCACTGCCGTCCGAGATCACTCCCACCAGCAGCTCATCCACACCGTCGTTGGAGATATCCTTGTAGGCATATCCCATTTCATCATGCTCAGCGAAAAGCTCCGGGCTCATCCCTTCCTTTTCCAGCTTATCGGCATCCCAGCCTTCCTTTATGGCGGTCTCGTACTTCTCGACGGTCTGTCCGTAGAGCTCCTCACCCTTCATTCCGGCTCCGTACTCGAAGGTCGCACCGTTCAGTCCCTTGATCCCTCTGATCATGCCATCCACCGCATCGGAGAGCCTGGCATAGGTTTCCGGCGTGTCCTCGTATTTCTCATAGTCCCACTGCACATCCGAAGGATAGCTCCTGCAGACCTCATATACCTCACCGTTGCTGTCTGTCAGCTCACCGACCTTGGTATACATTCCTCCCGCCATCACTTCCCCGTCCTTGTCGGCGATCACCGAGAATATGAACCCGCCGAATCCGTCTTCGTTGCACGCCTTGTCATATAGACTGATCTCATTGTCCTTGATATAGCCCAGGAACGTACCTTTGAGCTCATCCGGCACCGTCATCGAGAAAAGCTCAGTGGACAGCACCGTATCCTCCACATAGTCCGGCTCCTCCTCGGTGTACTCAGCTGCCGCCTCTGTCGCAGGCACCTCGGCAGTCTCCGCACTCTGTGCCTCTGCCGCCACCTCAGTCTGCGCCTCAGCCGCCTCTGTCGCAGCAGGCGCCTCAGCCCCCTGCTTCGCACCGCAGGCAGTGAGCAGGAGCATCATACCCGCCATCATCAACGCCGGTTTCATTTTCATTCTGTTATCCTCCGTATTTTTTTATGGAGCTAATCGGACTCGAACCGACGACCTCTTGCATGCCATGCAAGCGTTCTCCCAGCTGAACTATAGCCCCGTATCTCTATTGTACCATAGGTGCGGGATTCACCTTAAGGGTAAAGTTGCTGTAGTCGAGGCTGAAGTTCGGATTGAAGTAAGGATCCCCCGCCTCAAGATCGGCTGCCCACCTTTCCCGGAAAGCCTCTGATTCCCTGTCATATCTCGCAGCCCTCTCCGCATCCGCTCCGGACACATCCGATCCCCTCGAAGCGGACTCATAGTGAAAGAGCTCCGCGAAGGGCGTAAATACATTGACCCTGCCCATATGCCTGAGCTTCAGGCAAAGATCCACATCATTGAGTGCCACGGCAAAGCCCGTATCCATTCCTTTGCAGGCATCGAAATCTGCTCTCGAGACCATAAGGCAGGCACCGGTCACCGCCGTGAAGTTCTGGGCATAGCAGAGCCTTCCCATGTATCCCAGATTCCCCTTTGCGAGCCTGTAGTGCACATGCCCCGCCGTCCTGTGGGCTCCGAGGCCGATCACCACTCCCGCATGCTGTATCGTATAGTCCGGATAGTAGAGCTTGCATCCCACAGCACCCACATCCTCTCTCTGTGCGTACATGAGAAGCTCCTCTATCCAGTCTCTCGTTATCACCTCGGTATCATTGTTCAGAAGGAGCAGATATTCTCCCTTCGCAGCCTCCGCTCCTTTATTTATGAGCTCGGAGTAGTTAAAGCTCTCCTGCTCCACGCTTATCACGCTGATGTTCGGAGCCTTCCCAAGCTCCTCATAATAGGCTTTTATCCCCTCGGAAGTGCTCCCGTTCTCCACTACCACGATCTCATAATTCTCATATGAGGATCTCAGCATGATGGAGTCTATACAGCGTCTCAGATCGCTCTCATGCTCTCTGTTGGGTATGATGACGGAGACAAGAGGCTTTGCCTTCAGCTCGTATCTTATCCTGAATATGGTCGCGAAGGCCTTGGTACTCTCTATCTCGAAGTTCTTCATCCCGTCTCTTTCCAGAGACGATGCCACTGCCTTCTTGGCTGCATTTATCGCATAGGTCTTTGCATTGATGTCCGCTGCGGTGGAGCCCGCATGGCTCCTCCAGTAATAGAGGATCCGCGGCACATGCACGATACCGTCCTTCATCTTCGAGGCCTCACGCGTGAGCCTCAATATCAGGTCGTGATCCTGACTTCCGTCGTATTCGGACCGGAACTTCCCCGCCTTCTCCACCAGCTCTCTCTTAAAAGCAGAGAAATGACAGATATAATTGTTCGCCCTCAGATTGTCCGGGGCGTAGTCCGGCTTGAAGTGCAGCGTGATCATGTTGTTCACCGAGTCTCCCGTAAAGGTCGCCTCGTCGGAATACAGGAAACCGGCATCCTTCTCCTGCAGCACCTTCATGTATTCATACAGTGCAGAGGGATGGAGCAGATCATCATGATCCATCAGTGCATAATAATCACCCGTCGCAAGCTCGAAGCAGGCATTGGTATTCTCGGAGATCCCTCCGTTGCGCTCCAGCTTCTTATACCTGATACGCTCTCTCGCCGCACCGTCCTTCATATCCTTCGATGCGTACTCCGCCACGATCTCTCCCACATAGGCGTGCTCCTCATCGGACCCGTCGGCGAAGCAGAGCTCCCACCCCGCATAGGTCTGGGCCATCACACATTCTATGAGCTGCCTCAGGAAGTTCTCCGGCGTATTGTACAGAGGGATCAGTATGGAGAATATATGCTCCTTTTCAAACCTTGCACTCTTCTCCTTCTCAAGCTCCTCACCCTTCGGGAAGCTCTCCGTACCGTGATACTTATAAGCCGAGCGCTCTATCTTCTTTGACTTCAGCTTCCTTATCACTTCCTTCACGGAGCCCAGTCGCTTCACTCTGATGCAGGCATTCTTAAAGTGCGACCACGCCAGCCTGAAGGGCATGATCATCCTGTATATCAGGCTCTGCTTCAGCGTGTTCCACTTCAGGGAGAGCTCGGCATGCTCGGCCTCGAGATCCGTCAGCTCTCTCGTGAGCTTCTCGTTCTTCTCTCTCTCCTTTTCGTAGAGCCCCTTGTAATATTCAGCTATATCTCTTTTGTCATCTGACATTTCTCATCACCTTTTATCAGTACATGCCTTCCCCGAAGCACCGGATAAGCCGTGACCTCTCCCCAGGCGTTCAGCTCGTCCATTGCCTTTGCGGGTATCCTTGCGATGAAGCCGGACTTCGCGGCATGCTTTTCTTTCGGGAAGCTCCTTGCCACATCCCTGCGCTCCATCCTCTGCGCCGTGACAGTGTATCTCGCTCCCTCCGTCTGCAGCATCACATATGGCTCTGCCTGTCTTCCGCCCTCTTTAAAGATCCATCCCCTGATCTCATAGAAGTCTTCATTGCCGTACGCATCCTGGGTGCAGTATTCAAAGCTGTCCAGAGAGGCGTGTATCTTTTTGCCGTCCTTCACCTTATCCTTCAGGAGAGTGACATCCGACATCCCGGATGTCTCCCATTCCTCGGGCAGGTTGATGTCAAAATCCAGACCGAACCTCGTGATGTTCCCGCTCATGAACGGATCGCCACCCTCCGCAAGCTCCGGATGTCTGGTAGTGAAGTATCTCTTCTCCGCCTTCAGCCGCTCATAGGCCTCCCTGTGATCCCTGTCATCGGGTCTGGTGGCGCTCTCGCTGTGGATCAGATGGTGCGAGTTCATGCACACATTGTACAGTCCCCTGTCGTAGAGCCTGATACACAGGTCTACGTCATTATATGCCACCGGAAGAGATTCATCAAAGCCGCCCACCGCCTCGTAGTTCTCTCTCGATACGGCAAGGCAGGCTCCGGTCACCGCTATCGTGTTGATATCATGGTCACTGTAGCCGTGATAATAAGATCCGTCCCTGTATCCCTGCAGCTTGTGGGACGGTCCCGAATGCAGCAAGGTGACTCCGCAGTGCTGTATCCTCTCTTCACCGGGATAGAGGAGCTTCAGACCTACCGCTCCTACTCCCTCTTCCGTTGCCTTGAGAGCGAGTCTTTCGGTCACACCCTTCTCTTTCGCGGGTATCTCTATATCATCGTTCATGAAGATATACACATCTCCCGAGGCCTTTGACACTCCGCAGTTGTTGAGTCTCGGATAGTTGAACTCTGACGGCTCATAGTGATAGACGATCCCGTACTCTCTCACCGTCTCCTCGTAGAGACTCCGGTTCTCATCGGTGCTTCCGTTGTCTATCAGGATGATCTCGGTATCGTCCGCCAGCAGCGAAGCCGTGAGGCTCTTTACACACCTTGCAAGCATTTCCGGATGATCCTTCGAGAGGATGATCACGGATATCTTCCTCTCCAGCTTGTCGATGAAGAATTCCTCTCCCCGGTCCTTCGACTCCTCCTGCTCCGTACTTCCCTCGCGCTTTCGATTCCCGGCCTTTTCCTGACCTTTTATTCCGTTCCTTTTTCCCGCGGCGTTCTTCTTCCCGGGCTTCTCATCACCGTTCCTGTGATAGAGCACCTTGTCGATATGGCAGACCCTGTCCCTTGCAAAGCGTGACAGATCTCCTGCCTCCACTCCCTTCCTCAGAGCCACCATACCGTCGATATATCCCGTACTCCTCTGAGTCTCCGGAGAATATCCGGGCTTGAAGAAAGGCTCCTCACGAAGCCCCTTCCTTATCACATCCTCATCGCAGTATATGAGATCGTAGTCACATCCGTCAGCTGCCCGTGCGAATTCCTCCATGGCATCCGGATCCACCACATGGTCGTCACTGTCATATACTATATCGTAGCCGGCAGTGAAGCGGTCCAGGGCATGCCTCGACGCGCCTCTCCCTCTCCAGCCTTCATTCTGCTCTATCCAGCAAAGATACTTTGTCATACGCCTTCTTTTCCGTCGGTTTCTTCAGCAGTCCTTTGGGAGCGGTCTCATACCTGGTGAACCTGCCGCCTATGTCAGCGATCATCTCCTTATCCATCGTACCTATCACGTACTCCAGATGAAACTCCCTGCACCCTGCCGGAAGGTCGAAGATCAGCTGCGGATCCTCCGTATCGAAGAAGACCGTCTTGTCGCATACATGACCGTTGGTCATCGCTTCCTTCACCGTAGCATCCGTAAGCCTCACCATGCACGAGGTCTCTGCGGGATCCACCCTCAGCTGCTTCACTCCCTCAGGCAGAGGCACGTCGAAGCACACCCTCATGTCATCCGATACCCTGCCGTCATAGTAGGTCATCTCCTGCTCCGTATATCCCTTTCCGGTGTCATAGTAGAATTTCGCATGTCCCGGCCTCAGCAGCTCACCGTACCCGTGCAGTGCCTGTGCCAGCGTCACATATCCCCTTCCGAATATGCTGTACATCGACCTGAGAGATACATGGCTCCCCGCGATCTTCAGCTGCAGCTCATCCTCCTTCTTCTCGAACTCCGCCTTCCTTGCCGTGTCCGTCTTCGCTGCGGCATACAGCTCATCCTCGGGTATCACCTCTCCGTTGTCGTCCCTGAAGTATCTCAGAGCACGGTATATGATGAACTCGGGATCCGCTCCCTCCTCCATCCATTCATAATCAGTGATGTTCCATGCACCGTCGGCGGTGATCATGATATTGGAGAAGATCAGATCCAGATCCGCCGGCCTCTTGGCCCGGACGAAGGCCGCGAACTGTCCTATCACCTTGAGTGCGGCATCCTTCCTGCCCTCCCGCATATATCCCGTCAATATGTCATCCAGAGTCTTTCCCTCCAGATACTCGAACTGTACCCCTACGAAGTCCCCGTTCCTGTCGTTGACGAGTCTCGCCCTGTTCACCTTCACCGACGAGTTCTTCAGCTTCTCTGAAAGCTTCAGATATGAATCATACATTCCCAGAAGATGTGACTTTGCAGCCGGAGTCTTCGGATACTTCATCACGTATTTCTTGTGATATCCGTCCTCCTGTATGTCCGTCCTGATCCTGTACCTGTCATCCCTCTCGTCGGAATGCCTCGAATACAGCGTCCTCTTCACATCGAAGCTCTCTATCCTGTCTTCCTTTGAAAGAAGCACCAAAAAGGAATTGGAAACTGTAGGGAACGCCCCTTCCCGTATCGCTTCGTCGAATGCCCTCGCCTCGTCGAATGCCACGAATCTCGGTGCATCGAAATTCCTGATGTTGTCAGTCATCTCACCGGGATGGGGCAGTCTCTCATCCGAGAAGACCACCGACGGCAGCTTGTAGTCCGGATAGGGATAGTAGAATTCCGTACGTAGCCCGGCCTTTTTCGCCAGAGCCTCTATGCCTTTTTTTGAGAAGGTCCTCACCTTCTCCGTATCTCTGTATCCTTCTATGCCGTCATAGAAGACACCCGTATGATCCTCCGTACAGCCTGCGATATACTTCATGCCGTACTTGTTCTCTATGCCGGCGACGATCTCACCGCCCTGAGCCAGATGCCCCGTAAGCCTCGACAGCATGTCCAGATAAGGCTCGGAAGAATGTATATATTCACCCGAGTACTCCAGCACTCCGATCAGGAAGATATAGTCGTACTCATCCTTAAGGTCCGGCTCTATATCCTCGAAGTTGCCCACTATGATATCTATGTTGTCCCTGTTCCTGTTCCTGTAGGCATTGATCAGACTTCTCCTGTAAGAGAGCTCTATGCAGGTCACATGCTCTGCCTTGTCCGAGAGCACTCCCGTGACCGCCCCGCATCCCGCACCTATCTCCAGCACCTTCTGGGTCTTCTGCACCGGCAGGAAGTCAGCTATGTTCCCTCTCATGTCCGAGAGATGATAGAGCACGTTCCAGGTGTGGCGCCTCGCTATGATGTCGTTGAAGCTCTCCTCCGGCTCATTCTGCACGATGGTGAGCAGCTCATCCTCCACAGCTCCCTCGCTGTATCCGTCCGACCCGCTGTAATAGCTCAGGTCCAGATTCACTTTTCCTATCGTTTCAGATCTCTTTTCCATTTTTTACCAGCTGCACCTCAGAGTCCATATCGTAATATCCCACAGTGTCCTTTGAAGAAATGACCTGCACGTTAAATATATCATATAATCTGTGGTATACGGTGAAATTCCCTTCCCTGTAGCCCACGAGTCCCAGCGACACAAGATAGTCCCCTCCCTGCAGCATCATGTCCTGGGTAAAGGTAGCCACTATCTCATCCCCGTCATGACACTCACCTGTGGAGAGCTTTTCAAACATGGTATTGGTTCCCGTTATCTCCACACCCATGCGGTTCTTCAGCGATACCGCTATGATGGGTTCGGAGATATCCGCGTGATATTTCGTCTTCACCTTCACCGAGAAGCTGTCACCCTTTATCACGGTATTTGTCATGTTGCCCGCGTTGTCTATCAGACAGAAATCCTCTATCTCCGCCAGCCCGCTGCCATATGTATCGTTGGAGGGGTTCAGAGTCATATGCGACTTCCACAGTCCCTCCTTTACATTCCTGTTGAAGGATCCCCTGAGCCTGCCGTCCTCGCCCACCTGCTCGGAGCCCGACATCGCGGAGCTGGTCTGGTTCACCAGCACCTTCTTGTACATGTCGATGATCTCCTTGGGCCTTCCCTCAGCCATCTTCTTACCGTGGTCCAGCAGTATCACCCTGTCACAGTATTTGCTTATGGATGAGAGATCATGCGACACGAAGAGGATCGTCTTGCCCTGGGCCTTGAACTCCTCGAACTTGTGGTAGCACTTGTTCTGGAAGAAGACATCTCCCACGGACAGCGCCTCATCCACCACCAGTATCTCCGGATCTATATTGATCGCCAGAGCGAAAGCCAGACGCACGAACATACCCGACGAATAGGTCTTCACCTGCTGGTTCACGAACTCACCTATATCCGCGAAGTCCAGTATATCCTGGAGCCTCTCATCTATCTCCTCTTCCGTGAAGCCGTTCATCGTCCCGTTCAGATACACATTCTCTATGCCCGTGAACTCCATGTTGAACCCGGCACCCAGCTCCAGCAGCGCGGATATCCTGCCGTTTATCTCCACATTCCCCGCTGTGGGCGAGAGCACTCCGGTGATGATCTTGAGTATGGTGGACTTGCCGGACCCGTTGGTCCCGATGATACCCACGGTCTCACCCTTCTTCACCTGTATGGACACATCCTTAAGGGCATAGTGCTCCTTGTAGAGCTGCTTTCCCCTGCCCAGTCCCAGCGAGTCCTTCATCCTGTCCCGCTGCCTGTTATACAGTTTATACATCTTGTCGAGATGCTCGACGTTTATTATTACATTGTCCATACCGTCTATGATCTT
>DNLO01000063.1 GCA_003488445.1 Lachnospiraceae bacterium
AGCTGTATGGGCAGGTTGGTATTTGACTTCATGGCTGTCACGAGCTCATATGCGGCCTGAGGCAGCAGGAGTCCTGCCATATCCTTGATACAGATGGAGTCTGCACCGAGGTTCTCGATATCCTTGGCGATCTTCTTCCAGTAGTCAAGGGTATATGCATCTCCCAGTGTATATGAGAGAGCTATCTGGGCATGTCCGCCCTCTTTCTTGGTAGCCTTGACTGATGTCTCGAGGTTTCTCAGATCGTTCAGACAGTCAAATATACGTACGATATCTATACCGTTTGCCACCGACTTCTGAGCGAAGTACTCGACCACGTCATCCGAGTAGTGGCTGTATCCGAGTATGTTCTGTCCTCTGAAGAGCATCTGAAGCTTTGTGTTGGGCATGCCCTTCTTGATCTTTCTGAGTCTCTCCCAGGGATCTTCCTTCAGGAATCTGAGGCATGAGTCGAAGGTAGCTCCGCCCCACATCTCTACTGAATGGTATCCCACCTTGTCCATAGTATCCAATATGGGAAGCATCACCTCGGTAGGCATCCTGGTAGCTATCAGAGACTGATGAGCATCACGCAGTATGGTCTCGGTAATGCCGACTTTCTTTGCATTTTCTGCCATTTGTTTATCCTCCAATCAATAATATTAAACGATCCCGAACACTGCCATGAATGTTCCCGCAACGACTGCCGTACCGATAACTCCGGCAACATTGGGTCCCATGGCATGCATCAGAAGGAAGTTCGTGGGATCCTCTTCGGCTCCGACCTTCTGCGACACACGGGCTGCCATAGGCACTGCCGACACTCCCGCAGATCCGATGAGCGGGTTGATCTTGCCCTTTGTGGCGACGCACATAAGCTTGCCGAGAAGTATACCCGCTGCGGTACCGAACATGAAGGCCACCAGACCGAGTGCGACGATCTTAAGAGTCGTTGCATTAAGGAACGCCTCGGCACTGGTCGTAGCTCCGACAGACGTACCCAGCAGTATGACGACGATATACATCAGTGCATTGGATGCTGTCTCCTGCAGCTGGCGTACCACGCCTGACTCTCTGAAGAGATTGCCGAGCATCAGCATACCGATAAGAGGAGCAGTAGTGGGCAGTATAAGTGACACTACGATTGTCACTATGATGGGGAAGAGGATCTTCTCCAGCTTGGAGACAGGACGGAGCTGCTCCATCTTGACACTCCTCTCCTTCTTTGTAGTCAGAGCCTTCATTATGGGAGGCTGTATGATAGGCACCAGTGACATATAGGAGTAAGCTGCCACGGCTATGGGTCCCATGATGTCCGTCTGTCCGAGCTTGGAAGCAAGGAAGATGGATGTAGGACCGTCAGCTCCGCCGATGATGGATATGGCAGCTGCCGCCCTGTCGTTGAAGCCCATTGCTATAGCACCGAAGTAAGCGGCGAATATACCGAACTGTGCAGCCGCACCGAGCCAGAAGCTCTTTGGATTGGCTATGAGCGGACCGAAGTCTGTCATGGCTCCGACGCCCATGAAGATGAGTGAAGGAAGTATAGCCCACTCATCCAGCTTGAAGAAGAAGTAGAGCAACCCGTTCTCCCTCATGATATCGGGATAGATATTGACCAGCAGCATGCCGAATGCTATCGGTACCAGAAGCAGAGGCTCGAACCCCTTTGCTATGGCGAGGTAAAGGAAAACACAGGCCACGGCTATCATTATGAGGTTGCCTACACTCATGGTAGCGAACGCTGACTGTGCTGCCAGGTTGCTCAGAGTATTTGCAATATATGACATATCTTAACCTCCGGTATCTTATCAGTTGAGTGTTGCGAGAACCTGTCCTGCCTCGCAGGCATCTCCTACAGAGCAGTTGATGGAAGCAACGGTACCGTCCTGAGGTGCCACCACAGGGATCTCCATCTTCATGGCCTCTATGGTTACGACAGGATCGCCCTTCTTTACGCTGTCGCCGACCTTGGTGTCGAGCTTGAATACCTTTCCGGCTGCACCGGCCTTGACCTCTACACCGCCTGCCGATCCGGCTGCAGCCGCGGGAGCGGGTGCTGCCTTGGGTGCGGGAGCTGCCTTTTTCACTGCGGGAGCGGGAGCAGATGCTGTGGATCCGGTCTCCTCTACAGTGACATCATATGCTGTTCCGTTTACTGTGATAGTATAGTTCTTCATTTCTTTTTCTCCTTCCGGGATAAATAATCAATAATGTCTTCTGATGGAGCGGACCACAAAACCGTCTCCGCCTGCGGAGCCTGCTGAAGCTCCTCCTTCATATGCCGCGATAGCTGCAGTGATGACTGCTACCAGAGCATCATCTCCGGCGAGCTCTTCGCGCTCTGCTATCTGGCTCACCACGTTATCCACGGGTGTGCTCTTCTCGGCCTCTTTGGTCTTCCTGCCGCCGTTACCGGGCAGAAGCTCGAAGAGACTGATGATCAGAGAGAGGAAGATCAGTATCACAAAAGTGGTACCCATGCCGAGGACCGTATTGAGCCCGGCCTTTTCCATGTCCTCTCCTATAGTATAATCAGCACTCGTGGTAATTGACGTGATCTTGTTGTTCTTATCCATGATCACAGTGATCTTTCCGTCTCTGGTGCTGCCCTTGACGATAAATAATGCCGTGACAGTATCCTTATCGGATGACATCTGAGGGTCGGAGATGCTCTGCACCTGTCCGAACTCTTCCTTCAGACCGAGCCATCCGTCCAGTCCGTTGAGGAAGGTCTTACCCTCTATGGAATATCCGTAATCCTTGAAGAATGCCTTGACGTCGGCTTCCTCCATGGCATGAAGCTCTGCGGAGCTCGCATCATCGGTATTGCTGATACCGGATACGATACCCTCAGCCTGTGCTCTTGCCATTTCCGAGATAGGAAGAGGACCTTCATCCTTCGCACATCCGATAGCCGTCACGGAAAGGGCTGCGAACATCATGAGCACTATGGCTTTTTTGATATTTTTCATCATTTCCGTCATCCTTTCTTTCAGACTGCTCCGTGCTTCTTGTCAGGTCTGTCTTCTCTCTTGGTATAAAGCATCTCGAAGGCTCCGATCACATACTTTCTTGTGTCGGCAGGATCGATGAGAGTATCCACATAGCCTCTTGCTGCAGCCGACTCCGCGCTGATCTGGAGTGCCTCGTACTCCTTTGCCTTTGCAGAGACTGTAGCCTCATCGGCACCGTCGTACATGATCTGTGCCGCATGCTTTGCGTCCATGGAGCCGATCTTTGCATTGTTCCATGCATATGCATAGTCAGCACCCGTAGCCTTGGAGTTCATGACTACTGCAGCTGT
>DNLO01000021.1:0-5859 GCA_003488445.1 Lachnospiraceae bacterium
GCTGTCACGCCTATGTTGCTGCGGTTGATCAGACGGGCAAGCTTATCTTCCATTTCTTTATTGGTGTCTCCGGACTCCACATTGAACTGGAACTCATAATCAGTGTCGCCTATATGCACATCAAACGAATATGTATCGGGATCGAGAGTCATCACACCGTCATCGAGGAAGGAGCCCATGTTCACCTGGGTGGAAGCCAGACGCTGTACTCCGAGCTCAAATGCAGGAAGCTCTTCTCCGTCCACGGTATCGTCCTCGCCGATATACTTCGCAGTCGCTATATCATCGTTAGTGGAAAAAGCGGTCTTCTTATCCAGCAGGTTAAGAGTCCTGTCGTTAGAAAGGGAAGCGATCACATTGCTGAGGTCTCTGGCATTCTCTTTCATGCTGACAGCATATTCAACTACATCCTCGCCGGATACAGGCAGAAACAGAGGGGATTCCTTCGTCTGACGGAGCATTGAAACATAAACGTTCCTGAGCTCGTCTTTCTTATGAGTGTCATAACGAGTAGACTTCGGCGCGTACGTCGTCAGAAAATTGTTATAGACATTCTGTAATGCAAATGATGCCATGCTAACGTCCCCTCCTTTCTTCCGTGATAGTCTGGTGGACGCCGGTCACCCGGACCCTAAAGACAAAAATCGTATAATAATCCATTTATACGTTTATAGAATAGCATGAAATGTCAACAGATGCAAGGCTTTTTTAAAGAAATCTTTCCAATAGATAGCGGATGTGATACTATATTGTAGTTGTTTTATATCATAGCACGAGAAGTCAAAAGGAGCACGCTCATTCATGAAGAATTTGAGTAATACGGAGCTTTCGTATTTCTGCGGACAGATGTCCATGATCATAAGAGCCGGTATATCATCGATAGAGGGTCTGTATATGATGGCGGATGATTCCGAGGCCACGGCAGATGAGAAGAAGCTGTACAAGGAGCTGCAGACCAGGCTGGAAGAGGGAGGTTACCTTTACACCGCCCTTGAGAGCGTGGGTGTATTCCCCTCTTATATGGTCAATATGACAAGGATCGGCGAGGAGACAGGTACTCTGGATAATGTGATGGACGCACTCAGGCGTCACTATGCCAGAGAGGAGGAGATACGCCAGTCCATCAGGCAGGCGGTGACATATCCCATTGTGATGGCGGGAATGATCCTGGTGGTGATCCTGGTGCTTCTGCTGCAGGTAATGCCGGTGTTCCGTCAGGTGTTCAGACAGCTGGGATCTGAGATGACGGGCTTCGCAGGGGCGCTTTTCAGCGCAGGAGACATCATAAGGAGATATTCGATCGTCTTTGTTGTGATACTCGTCGCGATACTCCTGATCGCTGTGATATGTGTGCGCACGGAAGGCGGACGCAAAGCGGGTATCGGATTCCTGTCCAAATTCCGTTTTTTCAAAAAGCTCAGAAACGATATATCCACCAGCCGGTTTGCGGATGGTCTGGCATTGGCTCTCAGGTCGGGATTTTCCCCTGACTTCGGCATAGAGATGGTGTCGGAGATAATAGAGGACAAGGCTTTCTCGGCCAAGATAGATACGTGCAAACAGAAGCTCACCGACGGCTCGCCGTTTGATGAGGCGCTGAAGGAGTCGCAGATACTTTCGGGTGTCCCGGCAAGGATGATGACGATAGGCAATCGTACCGGATCGGCAGATACCGTGATGGAGCAGATATCCGATCTCAGCCAGAAGAGGATAGATACGAGTATAAGTAACGCGCTGGGTACTATTGAGCCGGTGCTCATCGTGCTTCTTTCGCTGATCATAGGAGCGATCCTGATGTCAGTCATGTTCCCGCTCCTGGGTATAGTGTCATCCATATGAGAAACAGAAAAAAGGGGAACAAGAAGACCATATTGACGTTGACAGGGTTTGCGGCAGTCATGATCCTGTTTCTCGTGTCCGTGCATTTTGCGTCCAGCGGAAATACGGACAGGCAGAGACAGAGTCTCGAGAAGGCCATTCAGAGAGACGTCACGTACTGCTATGCGACCACGGGCAGATATCCCAAGACCCTGGACTACATCGAGAGGGTCTACGGTCTTACATATGACAAGGAGCTGTTTAAGGTCGATTACGAGATAGTGGGCAGCAAGATACCGCCCACGGTGACCATCACACAGACAGAGGGTGAAAAATGAAGGGAGAGAGCAGGAACAAGATCAGCGACATCTTTCCGATACTGCTTTTTCTGGTGTTCACTCTGTCGGCGCTCGGCATAGTCCTTGCCTCGGTACAGATATATCAGCGTATCCTGGAGCAGGCAGAGGAAAACTATGATACGGAGACGGCAGTTGCATACATGACCGAGAAGTTCAGGAATCATGATGCCGGGGGCAGCATAAAAGTGGAACCCTTCCGGGGACACGATGCGATACTGATAGAGGAGAGCATCAAGGACGTTCCGTATGTCACTTACATCTACGCATACGGCGGATATATGAGAGAGCTCTTCACTGACAGAGCGGGACTGGAAACCTGCATAGAGGACAGCGGGAACAGGATATTGGAGATGAAGGATTTTAAGGCCGAAAAAGTGACGGACAGACTGGTGCGGCTGGAGTTTGAAGACCCGAGCGGCGGCCGGACGGAAACATATCTTTCGCTGAGAAGCAGCGGAGGTGACGACTGATGAAGGCCAGACGGAGACTTTCATCCGGAGACCTGCTGCTGCTGGAGCTGGTGTTTGCCATCGTCTTCTTCTGTCTTGCCATGGCAGCGACCATGTCGGTGTTCGGGAAGGCGTATGAGATGTCTGCTTCGGCAAAGGCGCAGGATCTTGCGATCGTGGAGACGAATGCGGCTGCCGAGATGATAAGATCCAGCGAGACTGCAGACGAGGCAGACAGGCTGCTCAGGGCAGGCGGGCTGGAAAGCGCCGGAAACGGCCGATATACCAAGGCATACGGAGATGGAAAATATATCCTGCGAGTCGAGACATCGATGGACGGGAGCATGTACAGGGCGGATATGCACTGCGGCAGGGCGGAAGCCGATGCGGATACTCCCGCCGTGTACGAGATAACGATCGATCACTTCATGAGAGGGGAGGCCGGAAATGGGAGATAATTCACCCAGAAGCATAGGGCTTCCGATGCTGATAGTGGTCTTTGTCAGCATCTGCCTCTTCTCTTTCAGCGGAATAGCCTACTCTACTGCGAGGAACAGCTACGAGCAGAGCAGGAAGGTGGCCGAGAGAACGAAAAATTACTATAATGCCTGCAATCTGGCGGAAGCGGAGCTGGCAGCAATGACCGGGGTGCCGGAGGCGGAGACAACATATTCGTTTCCTTTCGGCACCGGAATGGAGGAGCTTCAGGTCACGGTGAGCAGTAATGCTGCGGGAGATGACTACGAGATAACAGGCTGGGTGGTTTCGGATACTGCCAGCTGGGAGGCTCCTACGGGTGGAGGCGACGGCCTCGGACCGGCAGCGCCCCAGGGCGACTCCGGAGGAGGCGGGCCTCAGGGACCCCAGGGACCTGCAGAGTAACAGTACATTATTAGCGCGGCACATATATCACATCAGGAGGAAAGCAATGATTCAGGAGATACTCAAGGAAGCGGTCGATCAAAAGGTTTCGGATATATTTCTGGTACCGGGGCGTCCGGTTTCCTTTTACAAGAACGGTGTCATTACCAAGGAAGGCTATATCAAGCTGACACCGGATGAGGTGGAGGAAGACGTCAAGGAGATATATGCGCTGGCGCACAGGGATCTGAGCAGGCTGACCGACGGAGGAGACGACGATTTCTCGCTTTCCGTGGCGGGGCTTTCCAGATTCAGGGTCAGTGCCTACAAGCAGAGAGGCACGGCATCTGCTGTGCTCAGGGTCATTTCATTTGCACTGCCCGATCCCAAGGAGTTCAGCATCCCGGATAATATAGTGAAGCTGGGCAATCAGCCCAACGGAATGGTGCTGGTGACGGGGCCGGCAGGCTCCGGTAAGTCATCGACTCTGGCCTGCATCATTGACCATATCAACAAGACGAAGGAATCTCACGTGATCACGCTGGAGGATCCCATAGAGTATCTGCACAGACATGATCAGAGTATAGTGAGTCAGAGAGAGGTCGGTGTGGATACCGTAAGTTACGTGGCGGGACTTAGAGCTGCTCTGCGTCAATGCCCTCATGTCATACTGCTCGGAGAGATGCGTGACTTCGAGACCATATCCGTAGCCATGACTGCAGCCGAGACGGGACATCTGCTCCTTTCCACGCTGCATACCATGGGCGCGTCCAATACCATAAACCGTATAATCGATGTATTCCCTGCCAACCAGCAGAGACAGATCACGGTACAGCTTTCATCCGTGCTCCATGCGGTGGTATCCCAGCAGCTGCTGCCTACTGTAAAGGGAGGGGTGGTGCCTGCGTTCGAGATCATGACCATGACGCCCGCTATCAGGAATATGATACGAGACGGAAAGGTACACCAGATCGACGGCGTGATCTATTCGAGTCCCGACGAGAGCATGGTATCCATGGACGAGAGCATCAGCAAGCTGCTGAATGACGGTATCATATCAGAAGAAACGGCGGAGCGCTTCGCGGTGCATCCGGAGCGTCTGCGCAGGAACTGAGCATTTTAGGACTTTGCGGGGCACCGGCAGCTGAGCGTGCCCCGAGGCAAAGGGTGTATTGACAACGCCCCGATGCCGTGTTATATTAATGCGGCTGGGTAAATGAGCCCTATTTTTTTTGACCTTAAAAGCAAATTGGAGGAAGCAACATGCGTACAAGGATCACGCTTGCATGTACCGAGTGCAAGAACCGCAACTACGATACGACAAAGGATAAGAAGACTCATCCCGACAGGATAGAGATCAGGAAGTACTGCAAGTTCTGCAGGAAGCATACCGTTCATAAGGAAACAAAGTAATGGAAGAAGCCAAGACAAACAGCGCAGCAGGCAAGAGTGTGTCTTTTTGGAATGGAGTCAAGTCCGAGTTTTCCAAGATCATCTGGCCTACAAAAGAAAAGCTTACCAGACAGTCCGTAGCAGTAGTCGTGATAACAGTGATCACGGCGGCTCTCATAGCTGTGCTTGACAGAGGACTGCAGTACGGCATCAATTTCGTGATCAAGTAGGAGATATACATGGCAGAGGCAGATAAGGAACCACGCTGGTATGTAGCCCATACCTATTCAGGGTATGAGAATAAGGTAAAGACCAATATCGAGATGGCTATCGAGAACAGGCATCTGCAGGATAAGATAGTCGAGGTCAGGGTGCCCACCCAGACCGTCATCGAGGTAAAGGACAACGGGCAGCGTAAAGAAGTAGAGAAGAAGCTGTTCCCGGGTTATGTACTCGTAAACATGATAATGGATGACGATACATGGTATGTCGTAAGGAACACCAGGGGTGTCACGGGCTTCGTGGGGCCGGGAAGCAAACCCGTGCCGCTTTCTGAAGAGGAGATGAAGCCTCTCGGCATACATGTGGAGAACATGGCCGTCAACTTCAAGGAAGGCGACATGGTAGTGGTAGTGGCCGGACCCTGGAGAGAGACGACAGGTCCCATCGTCAAGATGGATATGAACAAGCGTACCGCAACGCTCATGGTAGAGCTGTTCGGAAGAGAGACACCTGTAGATATATCGTTTGATGAGATCAACCTCATGCATTAATGCTTGTAGCATCTCGAAAGCGCGGAGCGCGTAGAGATGCGTGTGGCTTTAATGCGTGTAGATTAGATAAAAACGTGGGAGGGAAGAAACTCCACCCGCACGCACCACAAATGTTTTTTTCAAAGGAGGAGCCGAAATGGCAAAGAAGGTAGAAGGTTATATCAAACTTCAGATCCCTGCCGGCAAAGCAACACCGGCACCGCCTGT
>DNLO01000021.1:5914-10433 GCA_003488445.1 Lachnospiraceae bacterium
GGACCGGCACTCGGTCAGCATGGCGTCAACATTGTTGAATTCACAAAGCAGTTCAACGCAAAGACTGCAGACAAGGGCGATGTCCTTATCCCTGTAGTCATCACGGTATACGCAGACAGAAGCTTCACATTCATAACGAAGACTCCGCCTGCTGCAGTACTCATCAAGAAGGCATGCAATATCCAGAAGGCTTCGGGAGTACCCAACAAGCAGAAGGTAGCTACTCTCTCCAAGGAGAAGTGCAAGGAGATCGCAGAGATGAAGATGCCCGATCTGAATGCGGCATCTCTTGAAGCAGCAATGAGCATGATAGCCGGCACCGCAAGATCCATGGGTGTCGAGGTCGAGAAGTAAGGAGGAGCCACGATGAAGCATGGAAAGAAATACGTCGAGGCTGCCAAGCTTATCGACAGATCAAAGCTGTACGAGCCCGATGAGGCTATAGAGCTGGCCAAGAAGGCCGCTACGGCAAAGTTTGATGAGACTATAGAGGTACACTTGAGGACCGGATGCGACGGCAGACATGCCGAGCAGCAGGTAAGAGGCGCAGTCGTACTGCCCAACGGCACAGGCCGCAGTGTCAGAGTGCTTGTATTCGCCAAGGGAGCAAAGCTTGACGAGGCACAGGCTGCAGGTGCTGACTATGTAGGAGGAGAAGAGCTCATACCGAAGATTCAGAACGACGGATGGTTTGAGTTTGACGTCGTGGTAGCTACTCCCGATATGATGGGTGTGGTAGGACGTCTCGGTAAGGTACTCGGACCTAAGGGTCTCATGCCCAACCCCAAGGCAGGTACCGTCACGATGGATGTGGCGACTGCCGTAAAGGATATCAAAGCAGGTAAGGTAGAGTACAGACTCGACAAGGCAAATATTATACATGTCCCTGTCGGAAAGGCATCCTTCTCTGCAGAGCAGCTCAAGGAGAATTTTGATGCCCTGATGAGCGCCGTGATGAAGGCAAAGCCTTCGGCTCTCAAGGGACAGTATCTCAAGAGTGTTTCGATAGCTCCCACCATGGGCCCGGGAGTCAAGATCAACAATCAGAAGTTCAACTGATGTGAAACCATCAAGAGCCCTGCCGGACCGGCAGGGCTCTGTTAACATTATGAGAAAAAAGATCGTCACACTGTCAATAACTGCATATCTGGCCGTGATGCTGGCGGCCTGTGAAGCGCCCGATCCCGGGGCGTTGATCAGCGGAGCCTCCGACACCCGGACCGAGGCTGATGAGATGACGGACTCCGGGGAGGCGACAGAAGAACAGCCGGCAGTTATACCGGCACCTGCCCCAAAAGCCATGGTAGAGGTGGAAATGCCCGTGACGGTATCTGAGGATGAACCGGAGAAGGTCCCTGTAAAAGTGGTGTTTGCAGGGGACATGAATTTCGACAGCCACTATGCCAATATGGGAGCTCTCATGGGAAGGGGCGGCGAGATAGATCAGGCGCTTGACGCTGACATCATCGATGCTCTCCGGTCGGCAGATATAGCCATGATCAACAATGAGTTCCCTTATTCCGACAGAGGATCGCCCACTGCGGGAAAGAAGTTTACCTTCAGAGCCGATCCCTCCACAGTGAGATATCTGACCGATCTGGGAGTGGATATAGTGGGACTCGCCAACAACCATGCTTACGATTATGGTCCCGATGCTCTGTGCGACACCCTCGACACTCTGTCGGGTGCGAATATAAGGTGTGTAGGTGCCGGCAGAAATATCGAAGAAGCAATGACGCCGCAGTATATCGAAGCCGGCGGCATCACCATCGCCTTCACAGCAGCCACTCAGATAGAGAGATCCCTGCCCCCGGATACAAAGGAGGCCACGGAGACGGATCCAGGTGTGCTTCGGACTCTTGACCCGGAAAAGTATCTGGAGGTCATCCGGGAGGCGGATGCAAACGCGGATTTCACCGTTGCATTTGTACACTGGGGAAGTGAGAACGTATTTGAGTATGAAGCGGCCCAGAGGGAGCTGGCAGAGGCTTATGCCGAGGCCGGAGCAGATCTTATCATAGGCGCTCATCCCCATGTCCTGCAGGGATTTGACTACGTGGGAAACGTGCCGGTCGTATATTCCATGGGGAATTTTTGGTTTAATTCCAAGACCATGGATTCATGCATGATCGAAGCCGTGATCTCCGAAGATGGGCTGGACAGTCTCAGATTCATACCCTGTATACAGCAGGGGTGCTATACCTCGATGAAGCATGAGGGGGACGGCGAGTACGAGCGTATCATAGAGGATGAGATAAAGCGGAGTGCACAGGGAGTCAGCATCTCATCGAACGGGATCATATCCGGAGCAGAATAAAAGCCGGATTTCAGCCTTGTACGGCCTGAAAACACAAGAAATATACTTGACAATCGGCTTTTTTGAGCCGTATAATATCGAGTTGCACGGGTTTTGCCCCGAATCCGTACACATTATATAAGAAACAACGAAGATTCACATGGAGGATAAGAACATGGATACATATATGCCCAGCGCTTCTTCCATAGAGAGGAAATGGTATGTGGTGGATGCCGAGGGTCAGACTCTCGGACGTCTCGCTGCAAATATCGCTTCCGTGCTCCGTGGTAAGAACAAGCCTACATATACACCTTTCCTTGACACAGGTGACTACGTGATAGTAGTGAATGCCGAGAAGATCAAGGTAACAGGAAAGAAGATGGAGCAGAAGATATATACCACTCACAGTGACTACATCGGCGGACTGAGGCAGGTGCCTCTCAAGGAGAAGCTTGCCAAGAAGCCGGAGAGCGTGATCGAGCATGCTGTGAAGGGAATGCTGCCCAAGGGAACACTCGGACGTCAGATGGCAAAGAAGCTCTATGTCTATGCCGGACCGGAGCATGATAAGGCTGCACATAAGCCCGAAGAGCTTAAATTCTGATAGGAGGGTATGAAATTGGCTACGAAGAAGAAAGTAACTGAGAGATATTACGGCACAGGCAGAAGGAAGAAGTCCATTGCCCGTGTATATCTTATGCCCGGAAAGGGAGAGATCACTGTAAACAAGAGAGGGATAGACGAGTATTTCGGACCCGAGACGCTCAAGACGATCATCCGGCAGCCTCTCGTGGCAACAGGTACACTTGACAAGTATGACGTACTCGTAAATGTCAAGGGCGGCGGTTATACCGGACAGGCAGGAGCTATCCGCCACGGTATTTCAAGAGCTCTGCTTCAGGCTGATGCGGACTTCAGGCCTACTCTCAAGAAGGAGGGATATCTCACCAGAGATCCTCGTATGAAGGAGAGGAAGAAATACGGTCTCAAAGCTGCAAGACGCGCACCGCAGTTCTCAAAGAGATAATAAAAACAGAACAAAGCAAATACAGACTCTCCCGGATGGTTACAGCCGGGGGAGTTTTTGCTATATTTGACGGCATGATTTGTATCGAAAAAATGGGGAGTTTTTGCTATATTTGACGGAACAAATGAGCGGGTTTTGTTTTTTGAACGGGCAGATATCGTGTTATAATATATGATCATGATCACAGTATTTCTTGTTTTTTGCGCAATCTGGCTTGTCCTCACCGGGCTTGGGACATTTGTGGGCTATGTGATCCTGGCAGGGAGCATTCCTTTGATCAGGATCGCCGTCTACGCATGTCTTATCTCCTGGATCATCGCAATGATCGTTACCGTACTCTTTTCAGTCTCAAAAAGTGAGATCGCTCGTGTACAGAAGGAAGAAGAAGAACGGGCAAAGTACAGACGGTTCCCGGGAGGTGCCGCAAACCATTACGTCGGGATCGAGACGATAAACGGAGTCCTTCACTTCTTTCCGGACAGGCTGGTGTTTCATGCCCATTCTTTTCGCGAAGAGATCGAGGACTGGGAGCTGGCATATGCGGATATCTCAGCCGTAAGA
Organism: Lachnospiraceae bacterium; assembly: GCA_003488445.1. Taxonomy (GTDB): domain Bacteria; phylum Bacillota; class Clostridia; order Lachnospirales; family Lachnospiraceae; genus NK4A144. The sequence continues at coordinate 9,799 of DNLO01000021.1, forward strand.
CTCGGAGAAGATGAAGACAAGCACAAGCTGTGTATCGAGGGCAAAAACGGTACGGTAAACAAGTTCTCCACCTTCGATAACGAGAAGCTTCTTGCCGGGATACGGGAAAAGCTAAATAAGGATACAGGGGCAGTTTAGAGGCAGATGCTTACCAAGACGCTATATGTCATAGTCGATATCATCGCGGCAATCGATATCGTGTTTACGATACGGGCACTTTTCAAGGTGAAGGCGGCATACGGAAGAAGGCTGATGCTCGCTCTGTTTGCAGCGGTCGTCGCCATCGGAGCCAGTATAATGGTGGCGTGTGCGACAGATGCGATGATCGCCGAGGCTGCATACTGTGTATATTTCTCATCCATCGACTGGATCCTCTACTTTCTGGCAGGCTTCTGTCTGCTTTATACGGAGCACGAAAAGGTACTGAACAAATTGAAGATACCCGTGGCAATGGTACTGCTGGCAGATACTGTCTCGATCTTCTCCAATCTGGCGTTCGGGCACCAGTTCACGATCTACCAGACCGAGGTGTCCGGAGCTGTATTTTACCAGACAGAGATATATCCTTTGTACTATATACATCTGACCATAGCCTATCTCGTCGTGGTACTGGCACTCTTCTTTATCATCTATCG
>DNLO01000021.1:10542-12669 GCA_003488445.1 Lachnospiraceae bacterium
TGCTCGTTATCCTTCTCAACCTGCTGTATATGGCGTTCTCGCTTGTGCTGGATGCGTCCGTGATCTTCTATCCGGTCGCTGCGACTCTGATATATTTCTGCACGGAGTATTTCGTGCCGAGGTCACTGATAGCCACATCCATAAGCAGCGCCGTAGACAACATGAACGAAGGACTTCTCCTCTTCGATATCAATAACAACTGCATACTGGCAAACTCCTTCTCCAGATACCGGTTTGATATAGATCCCGAAGCATATGACTTCACCTGCGAGCCGATCGCATATGTGATGGAACAGCTGGAAAAAGAAGGAAAGCGATACGGCGAGGTCGAATATGTCCGCGAGACACCGGCTGTCACGGAGTATTATAAGATCAGATACACCAGCCTGACGGACAGAAAGGCCCGTCCCATAGGCTCCTATTTCCTGATACAGGATACAACCGAGGAGATGATCTACAGGCACGAGATCGAGGAAGCCAGGATCAATGCCGACAACGCAAACAGGGCAAAAAGTACTTTCCTGGCCAATATGTCCCACGAGATCAGAACTCCGCTGAACTCTGTCCTGGGTCTGAACGAGATGATACTGCGCTCCTCAGACGATCCCCAGATAAAAGAATACGCAGAAAACATTAAGGACTCGGGGGATACTCTTCTGAGTCTGATAAATGACATCCTTGACTTCTCCAAGATCGAAGCCGGAAGGATGGACATTACAAAGACCGAGTACCCCATACACAAGCTGATCCGGGACTGCTATCATTTCTTCGAGCAGCCTGCCGGAGCGAAAGACCTCTATCTTCATGTAGACTTCGACCCGTCAGTGCCGAGGATGCTGTGCGGAGATCTGCTGCATATTAAGCAGATATTGAACAACATTATATCCAATGCAGTCAAGTATACCACGGAAGGCGGGATAACCCTCGCCGTGACATCGCAGAAGCAGTCGCAGGGAACGGTACAGCTCATGTTGGAGGTGTCCGATACAGGTATCGGGATAGAAAAGAAAGATATCCCGAGCCTGTTTGATGCATTTAAGCGGGTTAACGAAAAGGAAAATGCAGCGATCCAGGGTACCGGTCTCGGACTTGCCATCACTAAAGAGCTTGTGGATATGATGGAAGGCGAGATCTACGTGGACAGCACACCCGGAGCGGGCAGCAGGTTCAGGATCATGATCCCTCAGGAAGTGACAGATGCCTCACCGGCAGGTCCTCTGGTGCTGAAGCACGGTACTGAGGGTAAGGCATACAGAGAGAGTTTCCATGCTCCCTCGGCCCGGATCCTTGTCGTGGATGATGTTCCGCTCAACCTGAAGGTCATTGTGGCACTCCTGAAGAGTACGCTGATACAGATAGATACCGCCTCAGGCGGAGAAGAGGCCGTGTCCCTTTGCGAGCGCAGACAATACGATCTTATCCTGCTCGACCACCGCATGCCGAAAAAAGACGGAATAGAAACTTTCAGGGATATATCCGGACATGGTATGAACACGGAAACTCCCGTGATCATGCTGACGGCAAACGCTCTCAGTGGAGCTGATGAGGAGTACAGGGAGATGGGTTTTGCAGGCTATCTGTCCAAACCGGTAAATATGAAGGCTCTTGAAACCATGCTCATCAGGCTGCTGCCCGAGGATAAGCTAGAGCTTCTGTAGCTTTTTTTCACATCTCTTTTTCATTTTTTCACAGATAATAGATTTTTCTGACACATTTTGTTCACTTTTGACCGATATCATATCTTTCCATCAGCACATATACGTGCAGGGAACGGAGGAAAATGTATGGGATCGGATGTTCATTACAGACATGAGTGGAAGCACGAAATATCGTACATGGATCTGCTGAGCATAAGGAGCAGGCTGAGTGCTGTGGCAGACCCGGATCCGCATGCGATAAGCGGTAAGTACCTTATCAGAAGCCTGTATTTTGATAACAGCAGCGACAGGGCGCTGAGGGAAAAGATCGACGGGGTGAACAGGCGGGAGAAGTTCCGGATAAGGTATTACAACCTGGATCCTTCCATCATTCATCTGGAGAAAAAGAGCAAGATAAACGGTCTGGGAACGAAATACAGCGCAGAGCTTACAGAAGAAGAGACGCAGCAGATAGTGAACGGAGAGATCG
>DNLO01000207.1:0-4311 GCA_003488445.1 Lachnospiraceae bacterium
ACGGTGCATGGGATGCCGGTATGCTGACTGAGGATGATACGGTCACCTTCAGCGAGTGCGCCTGCGTGTTCCAGTATGCACAGACGGTATTCGAGGGACTGAAGGCGTACACCACAGAGGACGGACGTATCGTGACCTTCAGACCTGACATGAATGCCGAGAGGATGATGGACTCTGCCAAGAGACTGGAGATGCCTCCGTTTCCCAAGGACAGGTTCATCGACGCTGTACTGCAGACAGTGAAGGCCAATGAGGACTGGGTCCCGCCCTACGGGTCAGGAGCTACACTGTATATCAGACCCTTCCTTTTCGGCACCAATCCGGTGATCGGCGTGAAGCCGGCAGACGAGTATCAGTTCCGTATGTTCACTACGCCCGTGGGACCGTATTTCAAGGGAGGAGCCAAGCCCATCACTGTACGTATCAGTGATTATGACCGTGCGGCACCCCACGGTACGGGAGATATCAAGGCCGGTCTGAACTACGCCATGAGCCTTTATGCCATTGTGGATGCCCATAAAGAGGGGTTTGCCGAGAACATCTATCTGGATTCGGCGACCCGTACCAAGATCGAGGAGACCGGAGGAGCCAACATCCTCTTCATAGACGGTGACGGCAATCTGGTGACACCGAAATCGAATTCCATACTGCCCTCCATCACCAGGAGATCCCTGATGATAGTGGCTGAGAAATACCTCGGCATCAAGGTGAGCCACAGAGAGGTCACCCTGAAGGAGGTGGAAGAGGGCAACTTCAAGGAGTGCGGACTCTGCGGTACCGCAGCTGTCATCTCTCCCGTGGGCTGCATCAATGACCACGGCAAGGAGATAAAGTTTGCTTCGGGCATGGACAAGATGGGTCCCACGCTCCAGAAGCTGTACGATACACTTACAGGCATACAGATGGGCCGTATAGAGGCTCCGGAGGGTTGGATTTACGAGATCTGACGGATGAGAGATCGAAGTACCGCTAACTTCAACATAATATACGCAGCCCTTGTGCTGATCGGGATACTCATCATCATCGCCTCTGCGATGAACCCCGATGAGAGCGACGCGAGGATCATACAGAACGGAGCGTTGTCATACAACAAGGGCTGGGAGTATAAGAACAACTATATGGAAGTGTACGAAGAGTGTACACTTCCTCTTTCCCTTGACAAAAAAGGCTATATGAACCTGACTGTAAGGAAGAAGCTGGGCAGAGAGTCTCAGGACGGCCAGTACATAATGTACAGGTCGGTCCATGCTACCAATACCATATTTGCGGGCAAGCGCAAAATAATGACATATGCAGACAAGCAGTCCACCTTCTTCCCGCTGCCGGGGTCGGCCTGGATAATAGTCCCCTTAAAGGACAGTTATCAGGGCAAGTATCTCACCATCAATCTGCATCGCATTGAGCCGAAATACGGCGGCATAATGGAAGAGGTGATCCTTGGCGACAGGGCTGATATGCTGGAGCGGATTCTCGTTGAGAATATCTTCGGGGTGGCTACCTGTGCCATGATACTCTTTGCTTCGTTGATGCTGTTTCTGTTCGCTGTCATGGACTTCAAGGCGACCCACAGCCACAAGCTGTTTTATCTCTCGGCTTTCACCATGGGGATTTTCCTGTGGTCCATCAACGAGACACACTGTACGCAGCTTTTCATAGGCAACATGGAGATGGTCTCCATAATGACCTATGAGGTACTGGCGATGCTCAGCATGCCCATCATCCTGTATTACTGCAACAGCAGGCACCGCAAGGTGAGGGATATATGCTACAGACTGGCTATCGTTCCCATCATTAATTTCCTGCTGATCAATGCGCTGCATTTTGTAAAGATGATGGATCTGTCGGAGTCGCTTGTGATCACGCATATCTCGATATTCATCACGGGAGGCGTCATCTGCTATGCCCATGCCAGGGCAGGGGCCTTCGGGCTCGGTCAGATGGATTCACCTCTGTCCGACAAGGGAGTCATCGGCTTCTTTATCCTGATGATCACTGTGCTGATAGATGTATTCCACTATTATTCGGCAGACTATATCGACGGCTCCAGATATTCCAGGATCGGTCTTCTGGTGTTTGTTTTGTTCCTTGCATCCGATACACTTCACAACTCGCTGTCCGATGAGATCGATATGCGAAAAGCCGAGGTGTACAAGACGCTCACATTCACCGACAACCTGACGGGGCTCGGCAACAGACAGGCCTATGAGCAGGAGGTCGAGAGGATCAACGAGAGAGAGGAGCTCCTGGATCATTTCGTGGCAGCCATACTCGATCTGAACAACCTGAAGTCCACCAATGATTCGCTGGGACACGCCGAGGGTGACAGATACATCATATCAAGTGCCACTCTCATACAGAAATATTTCGGCAAGATCGCCAGGATCTATCGTATAGGAGGAGATGAGTTTGCCATCCTTTTCACGGGGCACGACAGCGATGTGTTCCTTGAGATGGAGGCCAACATGTTCGACGATATCATGAACGGCGGCAGACAGGACATCAACTTCGCATACGGATCTGCGGTGTACAATCACATCACTGACAGGACAGCGGAGGATACGATCCATCGTGCTGATGAGAAGATGTATGCCTCCAAGAATAAGTACAAGCATAAATCCGGAACAGTCATATGAGGAAGTATATCTTTATCCTGCTCCTTACCGCGATGCTGGTAGCGGCAGACTATTTTCTGTTCAGGGGATATGAGCTTGTCTTCCCCTTTTTTCTTTTACCCTATATCCTTGTTTCAGTTCTGTATATCGTACGCACATTCAGGGTGTCACGTGGTATCTCCGCGGTTTTCTTCGTGTATCTGACAGTGATCATACCGGTGTATGCCGGGCTTGTGATGTGTCTTGCCTGGATGCTGAAGATCAATTTCTGGGGTGAGCTCGTCGGCGGCTATCTTATACGCTGAGTCTCATCACCATATATTCCGTCCCTTCCGGGACGAAGTACAACATATAGTACAGATAAAATTCCCGAAAATATTTTTGATTTTTATAAAAGGGATTACCGCTTTTTCGTCGTATTTAGATAGTGCGAGCACTTTTGTGCGGCAGTTATGTCATGACGATAAGAGAGACCATTGAAGAAATTGAAAAGCAGACCCTCAGTCCCTATGCTGTGTATTCGGCGGATTCGAAAGGCAGGATGAGGCCTGAGGCACAGGATGATCTTCGTCCCGTATTCCAGAGGGACAGAGACAGGATACTGCATTCCAAGTCTTTCAGGAGACTCAAAGATAAGACTCAGGTTTTTCTCACACCTCAGGGAGATCATTACCGGACCAGACTCATACACACACTCGAGGTGTCTCAGAATGCCAGGACCATAGCCAAGGCGCTGAGACTGAACGAAGATCTGGTGGAAGCCATTGCACTGGGTCACGATCTCGGGCATACACCTTTCGGACATGCGGGAGAGAGGGCACTGAACAGAGTGTGTTCTTTGGGATTCGAGCATTCCGAGCAGTCGCTCCGTGTGGTGGATGTGCTTGAGAAGGATATGTGCGGACTGAACCTGACGAGTGAGGTCCGTGACGGGATATTAAACCACCGGAGCCGGGGGAATCCTTCCACGCTGGAGGGGAAGATCGTTCAGTATTCCGACAAGATAGCCTATATGCATCATGACATGGACGATGCGATACGGGCGGGTATACTGGCTGACGACAGTGTGCCTCCGTCCATAGGAGAGATCGCCGGATACAAGACGGCCGAGCGGCTGGATTACTTCATACACGACATCATCACCGAGAGCATAGACAGGGATGAGATCAGGATGAGCGAGCCTGCAGCAAAGGCGATGAAGGAGCTAAGGGAATGGATGTTCAAGAACGTCTATACCAACCCCAAGGCAAAGAGCGAGGAAGGCAAGGCTGAGAGTCTGGTGGAGTCACTTTACATGTACTTCTTCAACAGACCCGACAGGCTTCCGATGGAATACAGGGAGCTGATGGCAAGGACCAACGATCCTCTGGAGAAGATCGTATGCGACTATATCTCTTCGATGACTGACAGATACGCGATAAGCATATATTCGGATCTCTTCGTACCGGTATCATGGTCGGTCAAATGACCGGGGACGGCAGGTGACAGACAGAGCGAATGGCATTTTACAAAGACGAGACAATAGAAGAGGTACGCTCCAGAAATGACATCGTGGATGTGGTGGGGAGCGTGGTCAAGCTCAAGAGGAGCGGGTCGAACTATTTCGGACTCTGTCCCTTCCACAGTGAGAAGACGGGTTCCTTCTCGGTGAGCAGACAGAAGCAGATGTACTACTGCTTCGGATGCGGCAAGGGCGGCA
>DNLO01000207.1:4398-4576 GCA_003488445.1 Lachnospiraceae bacterium
ACGAGAACTACAGCTTCCAGGAGGCGGTGAAGTATCTGGCCGACAGGGCCGGGATGAAGCTTCCCGAGCCGGAGGAGAGCCCCGAGGAGAAGAAGGCTCAGGGCTTCAGGAATGATGTGCTCTCCTGTCTGAAGAGTGCGGCTGTGTTTTATTACAGGAGACTCTACAGTCCCGAGGG
>DNLO01000083.1:0-138 GCA_003488445.1 Lachnospiraceae bacterium
GGTTCACATAAAACGGATTCGACTGTCTCCGGTGACGATGTGGCCGCAAATGGTGAAGGTGAAGAGAACATAGATCCGGATGAGACAGGTTCCGGTGTGGGAGAGACCGATGAAGAGGACTCCGAAGAGGAGGGCTCC
>DNLO01000083.1:217-3313 GCA_003488445.1 Lachnospiraceae bacterium
ATGAGGACGAAGACGAGGATGATGAGGAGGAAGAGGATACCTATCCGAAGGAATTCACCACGGTGGATGATGATTATTTCACGGATGCCGTATTCCTGGGAGATTCCAGAGTCCAGGGACTGGGACTCTATTCCGACCTGCCGGCAGTAAACTACGGCGTGGTGAGCATGCAGCTGTATAAGGTGTTCGAGAGGAAGGCGATAAGCACAGAGCTGGGCAAGGTCACTGTGCCGGAGAAGCTCACCATGGATCCTCCGTACGGCAAGGTATATCTCAAATTCGGACTGAACGAACTGGGATGGGGCAACAACGGGCTCTTCGAGGAGTATTATTATACTCTTATCGACTATATCAAGGCGGTGGAGCCGGATGCGGTCATATATGTGATGAGCGTTATACATGTGACGGCGGCTGAACAGGCCAGCTCCAGTGTGTTCAATAATGATGCGATCGACAAGAGGAACGAGGTGCTGAAGGAGATCGCGGAAAACGAGCATGTCTATTACCTGGATCTGAATGAGGTCTTCACGGGCGAGGACGGCTGTCTGCCTGCGGAGGATTCCTTCGACGGGATACATATCAGATCACAGGCCATGTATAAATGGGTGGACTATCTGAAGACTCACGCTATAGAATAGTAGCAGTATAGTGCAAAACGACCCGTGATCTCACGGGAGTGCGACCTTTGCCCCGGGCGAACAGGGGAAAGTGATACTCAATGAAAGCAAGATCCACGAACATCAATATGACTGAGGGAAGGCCGATACTGCTGCTTTTGTATTTTTCCCTTCCTCTTTTCATAGGCAATCTGTTCCAGCAGGCCTACAATATGGCCGACTCGGTGATCGTGGGACGTCTGCTGGGAGCTGATTCTTTTGCAGCCGTAGGAGCGACCAACTCGGTCTCTTTTCTTTTCTTTTCCGTATGCAACGGTATAGGGAGCGGCGGAGGCATCATCACTTCGCAGTTCTTCGGCGGAGGCAGCATAGAGAAGGTCAAAAAGGCCATAACCAATTCGGCCTATCTGATGCTGGGGGTGGCTGCCGTCATGGGGGCTGTCGCCTTCTTTGCTTCTCCTCTCGTGCTGACTCTCATAGGGACGCCTGAAGAGATAATGAGCGAGGCTGTGATCTATATGAGGGTGAGCTGCGTGGGAGTGCCGATGATAGCCCTGTACAACTATGCATCCTCGATGCTCCGGGCTCTGGGGGACTCCAAGGTGCCGCTGTATTTCCTTATCTTCGCATGCTGTCTGAACGTGATACTGGATCTGCTCTTCGTAGGGAGCTTCGGAATGGGAGTCTTCGGGGCTGCTCTGGCTACGGCTCTGTCGCAGCTGGTCTCGGGTCTCGGCTGTCTTGTCTATGCTTTTCTGACCAATCCCTGCTTCAGGCTGAACCGGTCTCATTTCGCCTTTGACCGGAATATCTTCTTCGGGGCGGCGAGGCTGGGAGTGCCGCTGGCCCTGCAGTGGTCTCTCATCGCAGTGTCCACTACCGCACTGCAGCGTGTGGTGAACTCCTTCGGTACCTCGGCGGTGGCAGCTTTCACCGCGACGAGCCGCATAGAGATGCTCGCACACCAGCCCTTCGGATCGCTGGGGACAGCGCTTTCCACCTATGCGGGCCAGAACTACGGAGCCGGCAGGATAGACAGGGTGAAGTCCGGGCTGAAGGAGAGCGGGATACTGATGATCGCCTTTACCTTGCTGATATGGGGACTCATGCAGCTCTTCGGGACCCAGATGATAGGGATCTTCGTGACGGATGCGGAGGTCATCAGGCTGGGAGGTGAGGCTCTCAGGCTGACGAGCTGGTTCTACTTCTTCCTGGGACTCATCTATATCATAAGAGGCACACTGAACGGAGTGGGAGATGCGCTGTTCTCGCTGATCAACGGGATCATAGAGGTGATATGCCGTATAGGCCTGCCGCCCATACTGCTGATGATACCTGCAGTGGGTGTGTGGGGGATATGGTGGACGGCGGCCCTGACCTGGTTCATCAGTGCGATCTTCTGTGCTCTGAGGTATGCGGCATGGAGAAAAAAGGTCAGGTGACGGTCCGGGAACAAAACCCGAAAAGTGTCCAATGAAATAAGATAGCGGCTATGTTAAAATCTCACCTGTAGCATGGAGAATGTACACTATCCGGAGGAGATATGTCGGTAGCCATAGTAACGGACAGCAACAGCGGCATCACGCAGGAGGAAGCAAAGAAGCTGGGACTTCATGTCCTCCCGATGCCCTTTACGATAAACGGAGATACATATTACGAGGATATCAATCTGACACAGGATGAATTCTACAGACTGCTGGAGGATCCGGAGGCGGATCTGCTTACTTCGCAGCCTGTGCCGGGAGATGTCATGGATCTGTGGGACAGGCTGCTGGAGGAAAATGACGAGGTAGTGTTCATTCCGATGTCTTCAGGTCTTTCGGGTGCCTGTGAGAGCGCGACCGTATTCGCCGCAGACTACGACGGACGTGTGCAGGTGGTGAACAACCAGAGGATATCCGTGACCCAGTACCTGAGCTGCCTGGACGCAATGAAGATGGCAGAGGACGGGCACGATGCGGTTTACATAAAGAAGAGACTGGAGGAGACGAAGTTCGAATCCAATATCTTTATCACGGTCGATACCATGAAATATCTGAAGAAGGGCGGAAGAGTCACGCCTGCGGCTGCGGCTTTCGCGGAGCTTTTGGGGATCAAGCCTGTGCTCAGGATATACGGAGAGAAGCTGGATGCCTTCGCGAAGGCTCATGGCATGGAGAAGGCCAAGAAGGTCATGATCAAGGCCATAAAGGATGATCTGGAGAAGAACTACGGCGGGATCGATCCGAAGGGAGCCAATGCCTGGCTGGGAATGGCGTATACCAATAATCTGCCGGAGGCCGAGGAGTTCCGAAAGGAAGTGCAGGAGGCTTTTCCGAATTATCATATAGATATGTATCCTCTGTCGCTGTCGGTATCGTGTCATATCGGGCCGGGGGCGCTGGCTGTGACGTGTACGAGTGTGCTCGAGGACGGGATACAGCCGGGAACGTAGTTTCTATCCTAATTTACCCTATATTACATATCAAAGCCACGGTGC
>DNLO01000244.1:0-419 GCA_003488445.1 Lachnospiraceae bacterium
TCCACAGCCATCCTCTTGATCTTTTGTTCGCTGAGCGGTCTGTCGTTGTAATCGGTCTCCGTCTCCGCTATTGCATCGACGATATCCATTCCTTCGATCACTTTTCCGAAGGCTGCGTAATCTCCGTCGAGATGAGGCGAGTCTTTATGCATCACAAAAAACTGGGATCCGGCACTGTCAGGCATCATCGTCCTAGCCATGGAGAGCACACCGGCTGAATGCTTCAGGTCATTCCTGAACCCGTTGCTTGAGAATTCTCCCCTGATCGAATAGTCAGGTCCGCCCATACCTGTACCGTCGGGATCTCCTCCCTGTATCATAAAGCCCTTGATCACTCTGTGAAATATCACCCCGTCATAAAAGTGTGAATTGATCAGCGATATAAAGTTGTTTACGGTATTCGGAGCGATGTCGGGATA
>DNLO01000244.1:569-6465 GCA_003488445.1 Lachnospiraceae bacterium
TCCGTTCAGATTTTGTTCAGAATTCATTTAAAAAACATTTATGTGTTCAAAATTATTTATTCACATTCAATGATTATACTTGGTAGTGTAAGATAAATAAATATCCAAACAGACAGATTCGTTATTACAAAACTTTTTCATAAAAATGCCCGACATCCTTTGGATGTCGGGCTCCTCCCTTTTTATGGGGCTTTATGCCTTGTTATCGGATCCAAGCACGTCGATGATCTTATGACGTACGATCTCCTTCACATACTTACGGCCGTCTCCGATGTACTGACGGGGATCGAAATGATCAGGATGAGCCTCGAAGTGCTCACGGATACCTGCAGTCATACCGAGACGAAGGTCTGAATCGATATTGATCTTGCAGACTGCACCCTTTGCAGCCTCGCGAAGCTGATCCTCGGGTATTCCTATTGCATCCTTAAGAGCTCCGCCATGCTCATTTATGATCTTCACATATTCCTGAGGGACAGAAGACGATCCGTGAAGCACGATGGGGAATCCGGGAAGTCTTCTGGCAACCTCTGCCAGAATGTCCAGACGAAGCTTGGGATTCGTGCCGGGCTTGAACTTATATGCACCGTGGCTGGTTCCTATCGCGATAGCAAGTGAATCAACTCCGGTCCTCTTTACGAACTCCTCTACCTGGTCGGGATCAGTATACATAGCCTTGTCGTCTGCCACGTTGACATCATCCTCTACACCTGCAAGAGTTCCGAGCTCTGCCTCAACGACAGCTCCCTTATCATGTGCATAGTCAGCCACCTTCTTGGAGATCTCGATATTCTCCTCGAAAGGCTTTGAAGAACAGTCTATCATGACAGATGTGAAGCCTCCGTCCACGCAGTCCTTACAGATGTCGAAGTCTGCACCGTGATCCAGATGCATGACGATCGGGATATCTGTCGTAGCTACTGCTGCCTCCACAAGCTTCATAAGATAAGCCTGTGATGCATACTTACGTGCACCTGCGGATGCCTGCAGGATGACAGGGCTCTTCAGCTCGTTTGCAGCCTCTGCGATAGCCTGAACTATCTCCATGTTGTTGACGTTGAATGCGCCTACGGCATATCCGCCGTCATAGGCTTTTTTAAACATTTCAGTACTTGTAACTAATCCCATGTCCTCTCTCCTTTGTATGATATTGTTATTTGATGCGTCATTTTGACGCCGGGATATTATATCATATAATCCTTCAGGTGCATAGACCGGGTGCCCCGGGATTATCTCATGCGCCGGCAGAAACCGTGAGGAACTCCCTTATCCTTTCGCATGCCGCCTCTTCATCGATGCCGTCAGCACTCACAGTAAGTGTACGCCCGTTCTCGAGCGTCAGTGTCATCATACCCATTATGGATTTTGCATTTACATGCTTATCCTCTGTATCCAGGTAGATCGCCGATTCGAACTGGCTTGCCGTCTGTACAAGAAGCGCTATCGGCCTTGCATCTTTATCGTTTTTCAGTTTTACTACTACATCGCACTTTCTCATTTTAGATCCTCTCCTGTATATGTTGCTCTTTAAGTCTGTCCGCGATATCCCTGATCTTTCTCAGCCTGTGATTGACCCCGGATTTGCCAAGCGGCGGATCCATGGCTTCTCCCAGAGCCTTCAGTGATATATCCTCCGGCATTTCAGCTCTTATCTGTGCCATCTCTCTTAAATATGCCGGCATCTGTTTCAGACCGCCATGCGATTCGATGTACCTTATCGCTTCCATGTCACGCACATAAGCACTGACTGTCTTTTCTATGTTTGCCGTCTCGAAGTTGACCTTGCGATTGAGCGAATTCCTCATATCCTTCAGTATCAGAGAGTTCTCCATCTCCATCATCGCACCCACGGCACCTACCGTACCCAGAAAGTCCGCGATATTCTCTCTGTCCTTCAGATAGACAACAAATTTGCCCTTACGCCTCGTATTTCTCGCATTAAAGCCATGCTCCCGCATCAGCGCTTCCACGCCGGCCGCCTCTGCTTCTGTGTCGCATACGATCTCCAGATGATAACTGCTCCCCGGATCGTTCACCGATCCTTTCCGGAGGAATACTTCGGTCAGGGAAGACAACGGCTCTATACTATCTGCATTTTGTGAAATTGTAAAGTCCTCGGATTTCTTTGACAGACGGTCCCGTATTTCTTTCTTTACGTCCTTTGAGAATGACATGTTTTATCTGCCCCGCTGCCGCTGGGCATCCTTTTCGATATCCCTGTGCTCCAGTCTCAGGCCGTATCCCTCATTATCGCTGAGCATGGCATATATCTCTTCCGCAAGACATACCGAGCGGTGCTTGCCGCCGGTACAGCCTATCGCTATCACCAGCTGGTTCTTACCCTCCTTGACATAGTTGGGTATCAGAAAGACCAGCATATCCTTCAGCTTTTCCAGAAATACATGAGACTCCTCGAATGACATGACATAGTCGTGAACGCTTTTATCACGGCCGGTCTCACTTTTCAGCTCATCAATATAGTATGGATTCGGCAGGAATCTCACGTCGAATACCAGATCGGCGTCTGCCGGTATGCCGTATTTGAACCCGAAGGAAAGGATATTCAGATACAGATTCCCGTAGTCCTTGTTTGAAGCATATATATCGTTGATCTCTTTTTTCAGATCCCTGATCAGCATGTGGGAGGTATCAAGGATATATGTGGCGTTCTTCTTAAGATAAGCTATCTGCTCTCTCTCCCGTGCGATCCCGTCCTCTATCCTGCCGTCCATCGCAAGAGGGTGTGCTCTTCGTGTTTCCTTGAATCTCTTAACTATGACATCATCAGATGCATCAAGGAAAAAAATCTCATAGGGTATCCCGCTCTCTTTCATGGCCTCCAGCGGCTTCCCGACCGTAGTAAGTCCGGTCCGGGCATCTATTCCTATGGCCACCTTGCCCCACTCTCCGCCGGGTGCATCCGTAAGCTGCCCCGCGAAAAGGTCCGCGAATTTCTCTATGAGAGGTGCGGGAAGGTTATCTATACAAAAAAAGCCGAGATCCTCCAGCATCTTTAAGGTGCTGCTCTTTCCCGCTCCCGACATTCCCGTTACTATGACAAGCTTCATTATCCGTTCAGAACTCCCCTATTATCCTGACTTCAGGCTCCAGCTCCACTCCGAATTTCGCCTTTACTCTCTCCTGTACTTCCCTGATCAGATCCAGGATATCCGCTGATGTTGCGTTGCCCTGGTTGATTATGAATCCGTTATGCTTCGGAGAAACGCAGGCTCCTCCCACGGTCATACCGGACAGACCGGTATCCGATATCAGCTTTCCGGCGAAATAGCCCTCAGGTCTTTTGAACGTGGATCCGGCTGACGGGTACTCGAGAGGCTGTTTCTCGCGGCGTCTCTCTGCCAGCTCCCACATGGTAGCCCTGATCGTCTCCATATCTCCGGGAACGAGCTTCAGCTCCACGGACAGAATGGGCAGATCCTGCTTCTGCGCTATCGAAGTACGGTATCCGAACCCCATCTCCGATCCGAGAATGGTATTCCGGCTGCTGGTGTTACCGAACACATCCACGGAGGTCACGACCTGTGACATTTCTCCGCCGTATGCACCTGCGTTCATATATACCGCCCCGCCTATGGTCCCCGGTATACCGGCCGCAAATTCCAGTCCGCTCAGCGAGGCTTCCGCTGCCATTCCGGCTATCATGCTCAGACCGGCTCCTGCTTCTGCTATCACGGTATCTCCCCTGAACGTTACCTCTTTCAGATAGGCTGTGGTGTCTATTATCAGTCCTCTGTATCCCTTGTCTCCTACCAGCAGGTTGCTTCCTCTTCCAAGTATGACATATTCGCGTTCAGACTGTCTCGCATACCAGAGAAGCTTGAGGAAAGTCTCCTGATCCTTGGGGGTCACATAGTAGTCTGCCGGTCCCCCCGTACGAAAAGTCGTATGCTCCGCCATGGGAACATCACGGCTTACATATCTCTCCCCGCATATCTCTATAAGTCTTGATTCAAAAAAAGAAACGTTTCCCATCAATCATCCACTGCCAGTCTTGCCGCTCCCATGATACCTGCCGTGTTTCCCAGGGTCGCTCTGACTATCTTGGCATCCCTGCAGGCGTGGAAAGCATGCTCATAAAAGTTCTTCTCCACATAAGGCAGCAGGACATCTCCGCACTTTGAGACTCCGCCGCCGAGAACGAACACTTCAGGATTCACTACTCCGGCTATTATGGAAAGTCCCCATCCCAGATAGTATCCGAACTTCTCGGCCACCCTGATGGCGAGCGCATCTCCGTGTTTTACCGCGTCCCAGGTGTTCTTTGCCGAGATCTCCATATGCCTCAGCTCTGACTCCTCATCGGAAGCTTCCAGCTCCTCCTTCGTGAGCCTTACCATGCCGGTCGCGGATGCATACTGCTCCAGACATCCCGAATTGCCGCAGTTGCACCGTATCTTCTCATCCGGAAGGATACAGAGATGTCCGATCTCTCCACCGGCTCCCGTAACTCCTGCCATGATCTTTCCGTTGTGTATGATGCCTCCGCCCACACCGGTGCCGAGGGTCACCATCACCATGTCACCGTAGTCCTTTCCGGCGCCCTGCCAGAACTCTCCGAGTGCGGCGACGTTGGCGTCGTTCCCTGCTCTTACCTTCATCCCGTCCAGAAGGTCCGACAGCTCCTCCGCGACGTTAAACACTCTGTCCCAGTGCAGATTTACAGCCTTTCGGATCACTCCGTCCTCATCTACCGGCCCGGGCAGTCCGATCCCTGCGCCGACCACATCAGCGGCAATACCCTTCTCTTTTATCTTTGCTTTCACCGAGACAGCTATATCGGGAAGGACATTTTTGCCTCCATCCTCCGTCCTCGTGGGTATCTCCCACTCCTCTATGAGCTCGCCGTCTGTACTCACCAGTCCGAGCTTTACCGATGTGCCGCCCACATCTATCCCAAAAGCATACTTCATATCCTGTCTCCTTTACTGCTGGTCCTTCTTTTTGGACATATTCTCCTGCACTCTCCTGTACAGCTCCTGTGCAGCATTGTATCCCATCTTCTTCAGTCTGTGGTTTACGGCGGCTGTCTCGCATATGACAGCGAGATTTCGTCCGGGTCTTATAGGTATCACATGACAGACCACCTTATTCCCGAGGTATTCTGTATATTCCTCCTCCAGACCGAGCCTGTCGTAATCCTTATCTTTGTCCCAGTCTTCCAGTCTGATGACCAGATCGATATTCTGTGTCTCTTCTATTGCAGATGCACCGTACAGAGCGTAGACATCGACTATTCCGATACCCCTCAGCTCTATGAAGTGCTTCGTTATATCCGGAGCAGATCCCACCAGCGTCTCATCAGAGACCTTCCTTATCTCCACCACATCGTCGGTGATCAGACGATGTCCTCTCTTGATAAGCTCCAATGCCGCCTCACTCTTTCCTATCCCGCTCTCGCCGGTGATCAGTACTCCCTCACCGAAAACATCCACGAGAACACCGTGGATCGATATACACGGTGCCAGTTTCACATTCAGCCATCTGATGATCTCAGCGGTAAATGCCGAGGTCTGCATCGATGATTTAAACAGCGGAACATTATATTTGACAGCTACGTCAATAAAATGGTCATCCGGCTCCAGATTCCTGCAGAAGACCACGCAAGGTATGGGATTGTTCAGGAACTTCTCGTAAATATCCGCCTTCTTTTCTGCGGGTATCTTGTCCATAAAATCAAATTCGCCTGCACCTATTATCTCAAGTCTGCTCGCATCGAACATATCAAAGTAGCCCGCAAACTGAAGTGCAGGCCGGTTGATATCCGGTTTCTCTATCCTGATCTCGGATGTATCTATCTGCGGTGTGAGACTTACAAGCGACATCTTCTCGATGATCGCGCTCAAAGGTACACTTGGCATGTCGAGCCTCCTTAATT
>DNLO01000106.1:0-458 GCA_003488445.1 Lachnospiraceae bacterium
CTCTCGTTCCTGGAGTTTAATTACATGATAATGCAGGCTTATGACTTCATGTATCTGCACGATCATTACGGTGTGAACATGCAGTTCGGAGGAGACGACCAGTGGAGCAACATGCTGGCAGGTACGGAGCTCATCAGACGCAAGACCGGAGATGACTGCTTCGCCATGACCCAGACCCTTCTGATGAATAAGGAAGGAAAGAAGATGGGCAAGACTGCCAAGGGAGCTGTATGGCTGGATCCTGCGAAGACGACTCCTTATGAGTTCTATCAGTACTGGAGGAATATCGATGACGCGGATGTGATGATGTGCTTCAGGCTACTGACTTTCCGTTCCCTCGAGGAGATAGCGGATATAGCAAAGTGGGATGACAGCAGGATCAATGAAAAGAAGGAGCTGCTGGCGCATGACCTGACAGAGCTCGTGCACGGCAGGGAGGAGGCTGACAAGGCCCAGAG
>DNLO01000106.1:594-3663 GCA_003488445.1 Lachnospiraceae bacterium
GATGAAGACTTCAAGGACGGGGTGACGGATATACTCCAGCTGCTCGTGGCGGCAAAGCTCTGCCCCACACGCTCGGATGCAAGGAGGCTCGTGCAGCAGGGCGGTGTGACGGTAGATGATGTGAAGGTGACGGACTTCCGCCAGTCATATACAAGGGATGATCTGAAGGACGGCCTGGTGCTGAAGAAAGGAAAGAAGGCGTTCAGAAGGATTGTATTATAGTGCCCGATGTGTTATCGTATTTAGGTTTTGAAAGGGGAAACGATCATGAAAAAGAAAACAATCAGTCTGGTGATGACAGCTGTGATGCTCGCTGCAATGATCACCGGTTGCGGAAACAAAGCATCAAGTCAGAGTGACATGGACTATATCAAGGACAAGGGGACTCTGATAGTAGGTATAACAGATTTCGCTCCCATGGACTATCAGGAGGGCGGCGAATGGATAGGATTCGATGCCGACCTCGCACGCAAGGTAGCTGCAGATCTGGGAGTAGAGGTAAAGTTCGAGGAGATAGACTGGGACAACAAGATCCTGGAGCTCGACAATAAGAGCATCGATGTGGTATGGAACGGCATGACGCTCACGGATGAGGTAGCATCCGCAATGGCATGCACCAAGCCCTATCTGAACAATGCGCAGACTGTAGTGGTAAAGGCCGACAAGGCATCGGACTACAAGACGATAGATGCAGTAAAGAGCCTCAAGTTCGCTGTGGAGGCAGGCTCAGCCGGAGAGGCAGCGGCTTCCGACAACGGATTCGAGTTCACATCTCTTACTTCCCAGGCTGATACCCTGATGGAGGTGGAGGCAGGCACATCCGATGCAGCCATAATCGACTCCCTGATGGCGGGAGCAATGGTGGGAGAGGGCACGAGCTATGCCGACCTCACTCACACGGTAGACCTCACTACGGAAGAATACGTGGTAGGATGCAGGAAAGGATCGGATCTTGCCGCATTCATCGATGACGAGATCAAGAAGTATACCGATGACGGCTCCATGCAGGAGATCGCTGAGAAGTACGGCGTGCAGGAGGCACTGGTAAAGTAACACGATGTTCCTGAACGTTACACTGACACTGCTGGGAGGTTTCTGGGGGACGCTGAAGCTGTTTGCGCTGACGCTCCTGTTCTCGCTGCCTCTCGGTCTGGTGATAAGCTTCGGATCCATGTCCGCAGTGAAGATCGTCAGAATGCCTATACGTTTTATAATCTGGATCATCAGGGGTACGCCCCTGATGCTTCAGCTTTTGGTGATGTATTACGGTCCGGGCATCATACTCGGGATGAACGTATGGGGATCGGGTGACGGAGGCAGATTCGTGGCTGCGCTGGTGGCGTTCGTTATCAATTATTCCTGCTACTTCTCGGAGATATATCGCGGAGGCATCCAGTCGATACCGGTGGGACAGTACGAGGCAGGTCAGGTACTGGGAATGACGAAGACCCAGATCTTCTTCAAGGTGGTACTGCTTCAGGTGATAAAGAGGATAGTGCCGCCCATGTCGAATGAGATAATAACTCTGGTGAAGGATACTTCGCTGGCAAGGGTTATCGCAGTCTACGAGATCATATGGGAAGGACAGTCGTTCATCAAGAGTGCAGGCATCATATGGCCGCTGTTCTATACCGGTGCGTTCTACCTGCTCTTCTCCGGACTGCTGACTCTGCTGTTTGGACGGATAGAAAAGAAGCTTTCATATTTCAGGTGAACCATGTCGATACTGGAAGTCGCAAATCTGAAGAAATCGTTTGATGATACGGAAGTGATAAGGGATATCAGCTTCAGCATGGAGGAGGGTGAGGCAGTCACAATCATCGGATCCTCCGGCTCTGGCAAGACCACACTGCTGAGATGCCTGAATTTCCTGGAGACTCCGGACAGCGGTGTGATAAGGGTGAGGGATGACGTACTCTTCGATGCATCCGTGCCCGAGACCACATCCGAGGAAGTGATAAGAAAGAAGAGACTGCATTTCGGCCTGGTGTTCCAGTCCTTCAATCTGTTCCCGCAGTATACGGCTCTGGAGAACGTGACTCTTGCACCGCTGCTGCACATGGGCGAGGAAGGCGGCAACGGGATGACGGCAGATGAGATAAAAGTACGGGGAGAGGAGCTTCTGGCACAGATGGGGCTGTCGGAGCGGATGTCCAACTATCCGCATGAGCTCTCCGGAGGACAGCAGCAGAGAGTGGCGATAGCCAGGGCTCTGGCGTTGGAGCCGGATATACTCTGCTTTGATGAGCCTACATCGGCATTGGATCCGGAGCTTACCGGAGAGGTGCTCAGGGTGATAAGAGGGCTCGCAGAAAAGAAGACCACGATGATAATCGTGACACATGAGATGGCTTTTGCCCAGGATGTATCGGACAAGATCATCTTCATGGACAACGGGGTGATAGTAGAAGAGGGTACGCCTGAAGAGGTGATAGGCAACCCGAAGAACGAAAGAACCAAACAGTTTCTGTCAAACTATAAGAAGGAGAGATGAGAGATGAAGAGGAAGAAGATCGTAGTGCTCCTGACAGTGATGATGTGCCTTGTGGCAGTCACTGCGGGATGCGAGAAGAAGGACAAGGAAGCCAAGGAGGCGACGGAGGCTACAGAGCCTGCTACGGAGATATCTCTGCAGACTGCAGAGGTGGAGCCGGCACCTCTGCCCGAGCCTGTGCCCGAGCCCGAACCGCTCCCGACTGTATCGGAAGACTTTGCAGCAGAGGAGACAGCACCTGCAGTGGATGAGTACGGTATAGCTGACATAGATCAGATAAAGCTCTACGCCAAGGAAAAGGTGAGGATGAGGACTGAGCCGAATACGGAGGCCGACAATATATCAGGTCTTCTGGATGAGGGTGACGAGGTCACCGCGACGGGTAAGTCTGATGAGTGGCATCGTATATTGAAGGGGGACAAGGTCCTCTATGTGAAGTCGGAGTATCTCACGGATGTGAAGCCGGAGAAGAAGGCTGAAAGCCCTTCGGAGAACGCTGCGTCAGCGACTGCGACAACGGATGCGGCAGCTGCAACGGCACAGAGCGCGACAGATGCGGCAGCGGCTCTTCTGGC
>DNLO01000106.1:3816-4030 GCA_003488445.1 Lachnospiraceae bacterium
CAACGACTGCACCTGCAGCGGTTCCCGCGGCAGTGCCTACGGGTATACCCAGCTGGGCTACTCCCGGAGATTCGGGGATAAGCGCGGCAGACTGTGTCACGATCTATAACTACTGGAAGAACAACAAGGGAAGTGATGATGCGACCATACAGTCCTACTGGGGGTCTCTGGTCAACCATTATAAGGGGCACGGTACGTCAGGCTGGTAAAGCGA
>DNLO01000054.1 GCA_003488445.1 Lachnospiraceae bacterium
TGATGTATCTTGGTCATCTGGCTTATGATCTCCGCCGGCCCGCATGCATATCCGAGTCTCCAGCCGGTCATTGCGTACGCCTTTGAGAAGCCGTTGATCAGGATCGTCCTTTCCTTCATTCCGGGAAGGGAAGCTATGGTCACATGATCGCCCTTGTAGGTGAGGGCCGAATAGATCTCATCGGACATCACGAAGATATCCCGCTCTATGCATATCTTTGCGACAGCCTCCAGGTCACTCCTCTCCATTATCGCGCCGGTCGGGTTGTTGGGGAATGGCAGTATGAGGATCTTCGTCTTCGGTGTGATCGCTGCCTCCAGCTCTGCTGCAGTGAGGCGAAACTCGTTCTCCTCCCTGAGACTCACTATCACGGGAACTCCCCCCGCCATTATCGTACACGGTACATATGATACATAGGAGGGCTCGGGGATTATCACCTCGTCGCCCGGCTCCAGCATCGCACGCAGGCCTATATCTATAGCCTCAGATCCGCCTACGGTTATCACTGTCTCTGTAGCCGCGTCATATCCGACATCATAGTTCCTTCTCAGATATCTGCATATCTCCTGTCTGAGTTCCATCAGCCCCGAGTTGGACGTATAGAAGGTCTTCCCTCTTTCCAGCGAATATATGCCCTCGTCCCTTACGTGCCAGGGGGTATCGAAGTCAGGCTCGCCCACGCCCAGAGAGATCGCATCCGGCATCTCGCTGACTATGTCAAAGAACTTCCTTATGCCGGAGGATTTCATTTCTGAGACCTTTTTTGCGATAGGCTCTCTCATGGTGTCACCAGCATCCTTTCATCTTCATGCTTCTTGGCCAGTACCGTGCCGCTCTGCTTGTATTTCCTCATGATGAAGTGTGTCGCGCACGACAGCACGGACTCCAGCGCGGAGAGCTTATTGGTGACGAAGCTTGACACCTCTTTCAGAGACCTTCCGTCCATTATCACCATAAGGTCGAAACCGCCGGATATGAGATAAACACTGTCTACCTCGGAGTATTTGTATATGCGTTCCGCTATGGTGTCGAAGCCCTGTCCTCTCTGGGGAGTCACCCTGACCTCTATGAGCGCGGTCACTCTCTCATCATCCGTCTTATCCCAGTCTATGAGCGTATGATACCCGCATATGATGCCTTCCTTTTCCATATCCGCCATGGCGTTGGCTACGTCGGTCGCATCCAGTCCCAGCCTGATGGCCAGCTCGTTCAGATCCACCCTGCCGTCGTGCTCTATGGCTTTCAATATGGACATCCTCATGTCCTTGATATCTTTTTCACTCATCTGTCTTTCCCCCTTTTTAAGAATTCAGATAACTGATCCTGTCCTTGTTCTTTATCCTGCATACTCTCTCTGACGTCAGATATCCGATCACCTTCAGGTCATCTCTCAAATGATAAGAAGACTCCGGTCTCACTATGTATATCTCATCCCGCAGCGGTATCCGGTACGGATCTCTGTCTTCCGCATTGCAGCTGTCTATGATATCCTGACGGAGAGGTATCTTTCGTATATCCACGATCAGTCCGAGATCCGTCTCAAGCGAGAGCTCCCACAGGCTGTCATATATTCCCTCTCTCAGCGGCATCCTGCCCTTTATCGTATCCGGCTCCGTCCCCATAACGAGCAGGTCGCCTTCCTGTATCTTTTCCCTGTACGTTCCCTTGAACTGTTCGGGTTCGATCTGTCTTCTCATTGTCCGGCAGCTTCCTGTGCCGCTGCCGCTGCCGCAGCCATGGCTGCCAGGTCTGCTTCTGTCGGAGTCCCGGGAGGAGGTACCGGCTGTCCGGATGCGATGGCCTTGCAGTACTCTATATTCTGTGTAGCTATGGCATCCTTCAGGATCTGCTTTACGGTGGGATCATCCGTTGCTGTTCCCACAGTCAGTATCGCAGGTACCGCCTGATACGTACTCCTGTTCACGAGAGTCCTTTCCGTCTCCTCACCGTCCACCTTGACGATCTTGTAATACTCTGACTTGTATCCGATATGTGCCGACTGCTTTCTGGTTGTTCCCGCCGGCAGCGTGCTGTCCGCCACCACCTTCTCACCTTCCGGTTGGATCTCCTCCAGATCCACACTCTCAAACTCCAGTGTGCGGTTCGAAGGTCTGGTCTCTATGCCGTATATGGTGAATGTGATAGTCTTGTCCGGCGTGGTATATCCTTCTATATATATGGGAGTCGACTGGTTGTTCGTAAATTTAAAATCTTTTATCCCTTCTGCTATGGCGGCATCCCCGGAGTGTGCCACGTAGTTGACCACCATGGAATGATTGTATCTTTCATCCACCTGCAGCTCTGCCCTGAGCACAGCCTGGTAGAGTGTGGTAGACACCTGGCATATCCCTCCTCCGAAGGATTCTACGACAAGACCGTTCAGGTAGCTGCCCGCCAGAGCATATCCGTTCTCCTCTGTCATCGGGCTGATGGTCTGTGAGACCGACATCTGCTCTCCGGGATATAGTGTATGGCCGTTTATCAGTCTGCAGCCGTTTGCGACATTCGTACATCTGTCCTTGCCCGAGCTGTAGTACTTGGTCGTGAATGTACCCAGCACATCTGTCAGCTTGCCGAGAGTCTCGGCATCTCCCCTGGGCTTCGTGACATCGACCGGCAGCTCTACGGTAGTGTTTCCACCGGAAAGTCCGGATGACAGATACTGCTCTATCTTCTCCACGGCCTCTTCTTTATTGATCGCCTGTCCGTCATGTCCGGGCACTATCTTAAAGGAGCCGTCGCTCCTGGACATGGTCGCGTCCCTGGCCTCCACGTCGAATGCTGCGCATTTCGTCTCCAGGATGTTCTGTATCTTATCGCGGTCCGCCGAGAGCTCGATCTCGAACACCTTTTTCGTCCTCCTGAGGTCGGACACATCCTTGAAACGCTTTATGATATTACCGCTCCTTCCTAAAGACACGGCATAGTCCGCTATCTCGGGATTCTTCCAGTAGAGTCCCAGATCCGATGCTTTCACAGACACCGTATTCCCGGATACACATACAAAGGATATATCTGTTCCCGACAGACCTGCCACGTAGCCGTTGATCGCATTTACTGCGTCTGTCCGCGTCTTTCCCGACAGATCCACCGGTCCCGCGTATACACCTTCCTTTATTGTCTCACCCGACCGGTCAGTTGCAGACTGAGGCACCGTACACCCCACTGTCTTCTGAGGTGCAGGCTCTCCGTATGTATGCAGGCTCTCGGATCCCGCACCCGCACCGCCTATGATCTCCATTGAATACGCATACGTCGGGATGATCACGGACAGCATCGATATGAGCATTATCAGCGATATGGTTTTTTTCATACTCTCTTCCTGTTATACTGTAGCTGAGGCTTAATAGCCGGCAAGACTGGCGATCAGCGGAACAAGGACCATGGCTGCCGCCACGGTGATGATTATGATCCCCGCTATACGTTTATTACGTTTGCCCTGAAACATTTGAAAGAACATTTTTTACCTCTGTATCTGAAATAAGGATCACACATGCGTTTTACAGTACCTATCATAATAATAGCCTTCTGTATCATTTTCAAGATGATCGTTAATCGGGATCCGAAAAGCGATCCTGATGAAGAGTTTCTCGAGCGGGAGCGCAAGGCCAACCTCACCCCGCGTAAAGACATATCCCATCTGCCCTATATCACGGTCCCGGTGGATTCGCTCCCCCTGGACGTCCCTACAGATAAAGAAGAAGTAAGGGAGCGGCAGGATACGATACGGTCCATGGCCGAGAAAAAGGTCCTGAACCTTACGGGCCGGACCAATACCGAGCTGAAGCTGGAGTATGGTGCCCCCAATATCAATATTCTCTCTGCCGCGGACAACAACTATACCCGGCTGGTCCAGGCTATCGCTTATCTCGCCTCGGACTATCTTGCTTCAGGTCATGAAGAAGAGGCTCTGCAGCTTTTGGAGTACGGTATATCCATAGGTGCCGACTCCAAGAAAAACTATCTTATGCTTGCCGATCTCTACAAGGCACACGGCCGGGAGGATAAGATCCGTGATCTTATCGCCTCCGCGGAGGATCTGGATTCGCTTTTGAAGGACAGTATCATTTCCTCGCTGAAGGATATGCTGTGACCGGATCAGAACCTCTTGATATCGTCGTCATCCCCGGTTGATTTGTCTATAGCCCTGATGACTACGTAGTAGGAGTAGTCTTCGTTTGCCTTTACCTGAACCCTGTCTCCGACTTGGTGACCCATTATGGCCTTTCCTATGGGAGACTCGTTGCTTATCCGGTTCTCCAGCGAATTGCCCCTGATGGATGTGACGACCTTATATACGGCTTCTTCTTCGTCTTCCTCGAAATACAGTGTCACTGTATTGTTGATCCCGACTTCATCCTCACCCGAGGCATCGGAGATGACCGTTGCCGTCTTGAGCATCCTCTCCAGATATCTGATCCTGCCCTCGTTTTCGTTCTTTGCTTTCTTGGCGGCATAGTACTCGAAATTCTCCGACAGATCCCCCTGCGCCCTGGCTTCCTTCACTTCACCTATGAGCTGGGGGCGGATCACGAGCTTTCTCTCTTCTATCTCAGCCTCTATCTTCCTGACATCAGAGGGCGTGAGCTGCGGTCTCCCCTCATACATTGTGCCTGTTTACGACCTCCACTGTGGACAGAGCGATGGACATCTCTTCATCCGTCGGTATGGTATAGACCTTCACGGACGATCCTTCGGCTGATATGCATCTGGCTCCTTTGCCCTCTTCGTTGGCCTTGTCGTCCATCACGACTCCCAGCCCCTTCAGATATGAACAGACATGCTTCCTCACGAACGGTGAGTTCTCTCCTATCCCTGCCGTAAAGGTGATGGCATCCGCTCCTCCGAGTACTGCCATATATGCTCCGATATACTTCACTATGGAATAGATATATGTGTCGAAAGCCCTGATCGCTGCCTTATCTCCGGCCTCGTATGCCTTTTCTATATCTCTCATATCCGAGGAGATGTTGCCGGACAGGCCGTACAGCCCGGATCTGAAATTGAGGACCTGCATCACATCCTCCATGCTCCCTCCCGTCTTGTCTGCCATGGCATGTACGATCTCCGGATCCAGCGATCCGCACCTGGTGCCCATTATGATACCGTCCAAAGGAGTATATCCCATGGATGTGTCTACTGACTTTCCTCCATTCACTGCGGTTATGGATGCTCCGTTTCCGAGGTGGCAGACTATGGTCCTGATCTCTTTTACATCCTTTCCCATTGCAGCTGCCGTTTCCTTCGCCACATATTCATGGCTCATGCCGTGAAATCCGAATCTTCTGATGCCGTATTTCTCATAGTACTCATAGGGTATGCCGTAAAGGTATGCCTTCTCAGGCAGGGTCTGGTGAAATGCCGTATCGAAGACCCCTACCATTGGTGTTTCCGGCATCACTTTCCTGCAGGCCTTTATCCCCTGAATATTTGCAGGATTGTGCAGAGGTGCCAGACTGCTGCATTCCTCTATCACATCCATCACTTCGGGTGTGATATATGTTGCCTCCGTGAACTTGTCTCCGCCGTGGACCAGTCTGTGTCCTACGGCGCCTATCTCAGAGACATCGGCTACCACTCCGTTTGACGGATCTGTGACTGCCTTTATCAGCGTATCCACTGCCGTGTTGTGATCCGGGAACTCCACGTCCTTCTCAAAGCCTTTGTCGGAGCCTGTTACATCGTATTTGAAATGTCCGCCTCCGATACCTATCCTCTCGCATAGGCCTTTACAGATCACTTCCTTTGTGTCTGTCTCGATCATCCTGTATTTCAGAGATGATGAACCGCAGTTGATTACCAGTACTTTCATAGATATTTCCCCCTGTCTTTATTTGTCCATGTATTTGCTGAGTATTATCTTTGACTTTCCTTCCTCATATGCACTGAGTGTAGCCTTCACATCGATGATGCGCTGGTTCGCAGATCCCCTGAATCTCAGCATCAGGCTCTTCTCTTCTATGTGAAACTCCCCGTCCACCAGGATATCCGTGTGCTTCAGTATGGGCAGGGTATCCCCGGTGTGGCACCGTCCGTTCTCCTCATTCATCAGCTCTTCCATCGTATACCCCGTATATATCCACACATCTGCGTGGGGCACCTCATCTCTGACCCGCTCTGTCAGCCTTCTTATCTCTTTCTGATTGGAAGGCTCCATGGGCTCCCCGCCGAGTATGGTCAGGCCCCTTATATATTCGGGCTTCAGGGACTCGATGATAAAGTCCTCGGTCTCCCGGGTGTATTCCTGTCCGAATGAGAAATCCCAGGTCTCCGGATTGAAGCACTCTCTGCAGTGATGTGTACATCCGGAAACAAAAAGGGAAGTGCGGCAGCCTTCCCCATTTGCTATATCACATTCAAATATCTGTCCGAAGTTCATGTGTCATCCTATACCGGCCGCTGCCCCGCTGCATTCCCTTCGACCACCGCAGTCGACATATGTAGCACCCTCTCCTGTATCTCCTGGGTCCGTCCCTGGTTCCAGAAGTTGGTACCTATATATCCGCAGGTCCTGCGGGCCACGTTCATCTTGTTCTGATCCTCGTTGCCGCAGGAAGGGCATTTCCATACGAGCTTGCCGTGAGGATCCGTCGCGATCTGTATCTCTCCGTCATATCCGCACACCTGACAATAGTCGCTCTTGGTATTGAGCTCCGCGTACATTATATGATCGTATATAAACTGCATCACTGAAAGGACTGCATCTATATTGTCGGTCATGTTGGGAACCTCCACATAGGATACGGCTCCACCGGGTGAGAGCTTCTGGAAGTCGGACTCGAACGCCAGCTTCTTGAAAGCATCGATCTTTTCCCTGACATTTACATGATACGAATTGGTAATATAGTTGTGGTCGGTCACATCCTTGATCTTGCCGAACCTCTTCTGCAGACACTTTGCGAATTTGTATGTGGTGCTCTCCAGCGGTGTCCCGTATACGGAATAGTCTATGTTTTCCGCCTTCTTCCACTCGGCACACTTGTCGTTGAGCCTCTGCATCACTTCCAGTGCAAAGGGTCTGGCCTCCGGATCCGTGTGGCTCTTGCCTGTCATATACTTGCACATCTCATAGAGTCCCGCATATCCGAGAGAGATGGTCGAATAGCCGTTATACAGCAGCTTGTCTATCTTCTCCCCCTTCTGAAGTCTGGCTATCGCGCCATGCTGCCAGAGTATGGGGGCCACATCGGAAGTCGTGCCCAAAAGCCTCTCGTGCCTGCATCTGAGCGCCCTGTGGCAGAGCTCAAGTCTGTCATCCAAAAGCCTCCAGAACCGCTCGAAGTCCCTGTTGCTGGAGCAGGCTACATCCACGAGGTTGATCGTCACCACTCCCTGATTGAACCTTCCGTAATATTTATGGCTTTCACCCTCGGGTGTGAATCTGTCCACGGTAAGGAAGGAGCGGCATCCCATGCAGGGGTATACATCCCCGCTCTTGTATTCTCTCATTTTCTTGGCCGAGATATAGTCGGGGACCATCCTCTTCGCCGTACATTCAGCTGCCAGACAGGTCAGATCCCAATACTTGGATCCCTCTCTGACGTTATCCTCGTCCAGCACGTATATGAGCTTGGGGAATGCCGGAGTGATGTATACTCCCTTCTCATTCTTCACGCCCTCTATGCGCTGCTTAAGCATCTCCTCTATGACCATGGCCAGATCATCCCTGAGCTGTCCCTCGGGCACTTCATCCAGACACATGAACACGGTGATGAACGGTGCCTGTCCGTTGGTGGTCATCAGAGTGGTGACCTGATACTGCATGGTCTGCACGCCGTGCTTGATCTCTGTATGTGTGCGTCTCTCGGCTATGGCGTTGATACGGTCTTCATCTACGATGATGCCGTTCTCCAGCATCTCCTCTCTCACTTCCTTGCGGAACTTCTGTCTGGAAACATCCACGAAAGGTGCCAGATGAGACAGGGTGATGGACTGTCCGCCGTACTGGGATGATGCTATCTGAGCTATGCATTGTGTAGCGATGTTGCACGCTGTCGAAAAGCTCTTCGGCTTCTCGATCATGGTGTCGGATATGACTGTCCCGTTCTGGAGCATGTCATCGAGATTGACCAGACAGCAGTTGTACATATGCTGCACGAAATAATCGCTGTCATGGAAATGGATTATGCCCGCCCTGTGCGCCTCAGTGATATCCTTGGGAAGCAGGACGCGGTCGGTAAGGTCCCTGGAGACCTCTCCTGCCATGTAGTCTCTCTGAACAGAGACGACCATGGGGTTCTTATTTGAATTCTCTTCCTTGACCTCTTCGTTATCGTACTCCACGAGAGTCAGGATCTTATCATCTGTAGTGTTGCTCTTTCTGACGAGCTCTCTCTGATATCTGTATACCGTGTATTTCGTGGCCACTTTGAACGCACCCTCGCTCTGTATGGCCTCTATCACGTAGTCCTGTATTTCTTCCACACCTGCCTCATGATCCAGCTCATTGAGCCTGAGGCGTACCTTCTCCTCCACAACATTTATCTGAGATTCAAGCAGGCGGTCCTTGTCCCTGACTTCATTGTTTGCCTTCTTGACAGCTCCGATGATCTTCTCTGCATCATAGACCACTTCCTTGCCGTTTCTCTTGATAATGTTCACTGCGTGTCCTCCCCCCGGATTTCAATGCATTTTGACGTATCTGCGGCTTTTGGTTTACATAGTGTGGCTCAATATCGCGTAATAAAAGCCATACTGTCCGTGTATGGCCTTGTTAAACAACATTTAGTAAGCCAAAACATCTATACCACAAAATGTAGATATATCTTACCTCTCATTTTGTATCTTGTAAAGTCTTTTAAATGTATACATTTAAACGATTCAGCCCCGGACGCCGTAAGGCGCAGGATACCGCTCTTTCCGGCCGTCCGGGGCGTTCAGACTCAGATATCAAGCCGATTCAGTGCCAGGCGAATGTGACAAGTCCGTATATATACAGGGCCAGGACACAGGCAGGCACGAAATACCTGAAGATCGGCTTCATCCAGCTCTGCAGCTTCAGTCCTTTTCCGCTGTTTGCCTCTGATACGAACGCATCCCATCCCCATCCGGACTTGTAGCAGCAGAACACCGCGATGATGAATGAACCTACCGGCAGCAGGTTCGTGCTCACGATGAAATCCCACAGATCCAGCCATGCCGTGCCCTCCGCGAAAGGCTGGAAGTGAAGGACGCTGTATCCCAGAGCGGTCGTCATCGACAGCAGGGCGATGACCACCCCGCAGAAGAGACAGCCCTTCGGCCTCTTCCATCCGGTCAGCTCTCTCACACAGGCCAGGATGTTCTCGAATACGGCCAGCTCAGTGGAGAATGCCGCGAAGGTCATGAACAGGAAGAACAGACTTCCCCAGAGCCTCCCTCCGGCCATGTCGTTAAATACGGTAGCCATCGTATCAAAAAGAAGGGAGGGACCGGCCGTCACCTCTATCCCGTATGTATAGCAGGCAGGAAAAATGATCAGACCGGCTACTATAGCGACCACGGTATCCAGGAGGATCACATTCACGGATTCTCCGGGGAGTGTCCTCTCTTTACCGATGTAGCTTCCCAGTATCGACATGGATCCGATACCTACGCTGAGGGTGAAGAACGCCTGGTTCATGGCTCCTACGATCACGCTTCCGTTGACCTTGGAAAAATCCGGGATCAGATAGAATTCTATGCCTTCTTTTGCACCCGGCATCATCAGACTGTGTATGGCCAATACGAACATTATCGCAAGAAGCGCCAGCATCAGGTATTTTGTCACTCTCTCCAGACCCCCCTGAAGATTGAAGCACAGCACCCCGAATCCTATGGCAACAGCTATCAGCATGAAGATCACGTTGATCGCAGGATCCGATATCATCTGGCCGAATCCCAGACCGACGGACTGTCCTGTGAGAAACCGGAGGAAGTAATAGATCATCCAGCCTGTCACCACCGTATAGAACGACATCAGCGCGACATTCCCGAGCAAGGCCAGATATCCGTGTATGTGCCATTTCTGTCCGGGTTTCTCGAGCTTCTGATACATCCTTACCGGACTCGCCTGTGATGCTCTTCCCATGGCAAACTCCATCGTGAGGACCGGGAATCCCAAAAGAAGCAGGCAGACGGCATATATCAACACAAAGCCTCCTCCTCCGTTCTGTCCGGTCATCCACGGAAACTTCCAGACGTTTCCGCATCCTATGGCACAGCCGGCGCTGAGCATGATAAATCCCAGGCGGCTTCCGAGTCTTTCTCTTTCGTTCATTTCTCTTTCTCCTTTGAACTGATGTTCATTCCCGGGCCGTCTCTTCAGCCGGATTTACGTGTATCATAACGTGTTTCACATTGGTAAAGTTGCGCTCGACAGCGTCGTGTACGCTCTCCGCTATCTCATGAGCAGCGATCAGAGAGATATCTCTCTTTACGGCGATCTCAAGATCCACATATATCTTGTTGCCGAACTGCCTCGTACGGAGCAGGTCGATCTTCTCCACCCCGGGCTGCTCTCCGACGAAAGCACGCATCTTCTGTTCGACTGCGGTGTCGCAGGAGGTGTCCAGCATCTTGGTGATGGCATCCCTCGATATATCAAAAGCTACTTTTATGATAAGTATACAGATGATCAGACTCGCAATGGGATCCATAATGGGCAGCCCCAGTCTCGCCATCCCTATTCCTATAAAGGAGCCCACGGATGACATGGCGTCTGTCCTGTGGTGCCAGGCATCCGCCTTGAATGCGGCAGAATCCAGCCTTTTTGCGTAATACAGGGTATACCAGAACATCCCCTCTTTGACGACAATGGATACTACTGCTGCTATGAGCGGCAGGATTGTAGGGGTCTCTATTACCTCTCTCTCATATACCAGCACCCGGATCCCGCCGGCACCTATGCCTATGCCCGTCACTCCCAGGATCAGTCCCAGGATCAAAGATGCGACACATTCCAGCCTCTCATGTCCGTAGGGATGCTCCTCATCCTCCTTGCGGCGCGACATCCTCACCCCGATATATGCTATAAGGGTCGCGAATACATCCGACAGCGAATGTACGGCATCAGACACCATCGCACTTGAGTTTCCGAGGATCCCCGCAAGAAGCTTGAAGGCAGAAAGCAGTATATTTCCGAATATTCCGACTCCGGACAGTCTTTTTACGATCTGTTGTTCATTCACAATATTTCTATAATAATCTTCCGGCTTACGATCATCAATATCGGATCAGGCTTTTCTTTATTTGTCCGTTGGAAAAATGAGTCAATGAGAACCGTCCCCGCTGACTCCCCGCGAGAGGAGCACGCAGCTTTCTGCATGGTGGCTCTGACAGAACTGGTCTACGGTCAC
>DNLO01000175.1 GCA_003488445.1 Lachnospiraceae bacterium
GCTGTGAGAAGAATCTTCTGATAAAGCTCAGTCTCCATGACGGGCAGACAGACTCGCTTGCGAGGCTGGATGCGCCGGCATGAGAGACGCTAACATGAATGAGCAAGAAGGACGAAAGTCCGGATTGCGAATTCATGAAGCATGGCGGGAGCGAAGCGGAGCCATGCGCAGAGCTTTATCATCAATAGACGGATAAGACATAGCATTAATCATGGGCTGGCGAAATGCCGGCCCATTTGGTATACTACAAGCATCCCATCATTCATTTAAGAGGAGGACTGCATAAATGAAATATGTCATCATAGGGAAAAACATAGATGTCACAGCCGGACTCAGAGCCAGCGTGGAAGAGAAGATAGGAAAGCTGGAGAAGTATTTCACCCCTGACACCGAGGTGCACGTGACACTCTCGGTGGAGAAGGAAAGACACAAGATAGAGGTCACGATCCCTGTAAAGGGAAGTATCATCAGATCCGAGCAGGTCAGCAACGATATGTATGTATCCATCGACCTGGTCGAGGAGATCATCGAGAGACAGCTCAAGAAGTACAAGAACAAGATCATAGACAAGGAGCAGGCTGCAGAGTCTTTCAGGAAGGAATACGTTGAGAGAGAGTATCAGGATGAGGATGAGATACAGATCGTCCGTACGAAGCAGTTTGACATGAAGCCCATGTATCCCGAGGATGCATGCGTGCAGATGGAGCTTCTGGGACATAACTTCTACGTGTTCCGCAATGCCGAGACAGATGCGGTCAATGTGGTGTACAAGCGAAAGGGAAACACTTACGGACTAATTGAACCCGAAGTATAGGATAAAACCGGAATAAGAAAGGATGCTGCAAGTCATGCAGCATCCTTTTTTTCGGCTGAAGAACCGTTTTCTTATTATTGAAAAGAAAGCCCCCGTGTGATAGACTATTGCAGGTTGGCTCTTGCTGACCGGCGTATTTAACGACGCGAAAACTCTCAAATATTTCTAACCATCAAGGAGGTACTTAATGTCTAAAAAGATCGTCTTGGCCGGAGCGTGCCGTACCGCTATCGGCACAATGGGAGGTTCACTTTCCACTACTCCTGCAGCAAAACTCGGATCAATCGTAATAGGTGAGGCTCTGAAGAGGGCGGGAGTACCTGCAGATAAGGTAGATCACGTCTATATGGGCTGCGTCATCCAGGCGGGACTCGGACAGAACGTCGCACGTCAGGCTTCTCTGGGAGCAGGACTTCCGATAGAGACACCTGCAGTCACTGTCAACGTGGTATGCGGATCCGGACTCAATGCTGTGAACATGGCTGCACAGATGATCCAGGCAGGGGACGCCGATATAGTAGTGGCCGGCGGTATGGAGAACATGTCCATGGCACCCTATGCTATACCTCAGGGGCGTTACGGATACAGGATGACATGGCCGAGCCAGAGCCAGGGCGCGCTGGTGGATACCATGGTAAAGGATGCTCTCTGGGATGCATTCAACGATTACCATATGATCACCACCGCTGACAATATCGCAAAGCAGTGGAAGCTCACAAGAGAAGAGCTGGACGAGTTCGCACTGAACAGTCAGCTGAAGGCATGCAAGGCTATCGAGACAGGCGCATTCAAGGATGAGATAGTACCCGTAGAGGTAAAGAAGAAGAAAGAGACGATCATGTTCGATACCGATGAGGGACCGAGACAGGGCTCTACGATAGAGGGTCTTGCAAAGCTGAAGCCCATCAATCCCGACGGAGTAGTCACCGCCGGTAACGCATCGGGCATCAACGACGGAGCTGCAGCAGTCGTAGTCATGACAGAGGAGAAGGCAAAGGAGCTTGGTGTGACTCCCATGGCAGAGTTCGTAGCCGGAGCACTCGCAGGCGTGGATCCTTCCATCATGGGCATAGGTCCCGTAGCCGCTACTAAGAAGGTAATGGCAAAGACCGGGATGAAGATAGAAGACTTTGACATATATGAGGCAAACGAGGCTTTCGCTGCACAGTCTGTAGCAGTAGGAAAGGATCTGGGATTCGATCTCGCGAAGCTCAACATCAACGGCGGAGCCATCGCACTCGGACATCCCGTAGGAGCATCGGGAGCCAGGATACTCACCACTCTGCTCTACAACATGAAGAAGACAGGAGCAAAGACGGGTCTGGCTACACTCTGCATCGGCGGAGGCATGGGCTGCGCTACGATAGTTAAGGCGATCTGAGGTTAAGGAGAAGAGATAATGGGATTTGTTGATTATGAAGTAAAAGGAAACTATGCGGTCATCACCATCAACAGGGAGCAGGCTCTCAATGCATTGAATTCAGAGGTGCTTGATGACCTCGACAAGGTGATAGACGGCATCGATCTCGAGACCGTGAGGGCGGTAGTGCTCACGGGAGCCGGCGAGAAGTCATTCGTGGCAGGAGCCGACATAGGCGAGATGAGCACACTCACAAAGGCAGAGGGAGAGGCATTCGGAAAGAAAGGAAACGATATCTTCCGTAAGATCGAGACCTGCCCCATACCTTTCATAGCAGCAGTGAACGGATTCGCACTCGGCGGAGGATGCGAGATCTCCATGAGCTGCGATATCAGGATAGCTTCCGACAGCGCGATGTTCGGACAGCCTGAGGTGGGACTCGGCATCACTCCGGGATTCGGCGGCACACAGAGGCTCGCGCGTATAGTAGGCCCCGGCATGGCTAAGCAGCTCATCTATACGGCACGCAACATCAAGGCTGACGAGGCACTGCGCATAGGTCTCGTGAATGCGGTATATCCCGCAGCAGAGCTCATGGAGCAGGCCGAGAAGATGGCATCCACTATAGCCGGAAACGCACCCATAGCGGTACGTGCCTGCAAGAAGGCCATTAACGAGGGACTCGAGCTTCCCATGGATGAGGCCATAGCTCTGGAGGAGAAGCTCTTCGGCTCCTGCTTCGAGTCTGAGGATCAGAGAGAGGGTATGGCAAACTTCTTAAGGAAGAAGGACGACCCTGCGAAGGTAAAGCACGTAGCATTTCAGAACAAATAATAGCAGCAGCATTTAAGGAGGATAAAACATGAAGGTAGCAGTCATTGGTGCCGGTACAATGGGACAGGGTATCGCAAAGGCATTCGCTCAGTGCGATGATTTCGACAAGGTATATCTTTGCGATATCAAGACAGAGTTTGCCGAGGGCGGACTCGCAAAGATCAAGAAAGGCTATGAGAAGCTCGTATCAAAGGGAAAGATGGATCAGGCAGCGGCAGACGGATATCTGGCAAAGTTTGAGACCGGACTCAACTCCATAGCGACAGATCCCGACCTCGTAGTCGAGGCAGCGCTCGAAGTGATGCAGATCAAGCAGGATTGCTTCAAGGATCTGATGGAGAACGTGGTAAAGAACGAGAACTGCATCTTTGCTTCGAACACATCATCTCTCTCCATCACGGAGATCGGAGCAGGACTTCCGAAGCCCATCATAGGCATGCACTTCTTCAATCCCGCAGACAGGATGAAGCTCATCGAGGTGATAGCAGGTGCCAATACACCCGCAGACCTGGTGCAGAAGGTGAACGACATATCAGTGAAGCTCGGCAAGACGCCCGTACAGGTGAACGAGGCTCCCGGCTTCGTGGTAAACCGCATCCTCATTCCCCTCATCAATGAAGGTATCTTCGTGTATTCCGAGGGCATCTCTGATATAGAGGGTATAGACAATGCAATGAAGCTCGGCTGCAACCATCCCATGGGACCCCTGGAGCTGGGCGACTATGTAGGACTGGACATCGTCCTTGCCATCATGGAGACACTTTACAAGGAGACAGGCGACTCCAAGTATCGTCCCGCTCCTCTCCTCAAGAAGATGGTGAGAGGCAAGAAGCTGGGTGTGAAGACCGGTATCGGCTTCTACGACTATGCTGACGGCGGCAAGGTAGCGACTGACAAGAAATAAGTAAATACATAAATAAGCAATGGAGGAACAATAATCATGGATTTTACTTTAGCCAAGGAACATGAGATGGCGAGACAGCTCTTCAAAGAGTTCGCCGAGAATGAAGTAAAGCCGCTTGCCCAGGAAGTCGATCAGGAGCACAGATTTCCCAGAGAGACTGTAGACAAGATGGCAAGGTACGGCTTCATGGGTATCCCGGTACCCAAGGAGTACGGCGGACAGGGATGCGACACACTCACATATGCAATGTGCGTGGAGGAGCTCTCCAAGGTATGCGGTACCACCGGCGTCATCGTATCGGCTCATACTTCACTCTGCATAGATCCCATCATGACTTTCGGTACTGATGAGCAGAAGCAGAAATATCTGATTCCCCTCGCAAAGGGCGAGAAGCTGGGAGCTTTCGGACTGACAGAGCCCGGTGCAGGTACCGATGCTCAGGGTCAGCAGACAAAGGCCGTCCTTGACGGAGACGAGTGGGTCTTAAACGGATCAAAGTGCTTCATCACCAACGGTAAGGAAGCAGACGTATATGTGATCTTCGCCGTTACCGGCAAGGTCGAGAAGCGCGGAAGGATGATGAAGGAGATCTCAGCCTTCATAGTGGAGAAGGGAACTCCCGGATTCACCTTCGGAACCAAGGAGAACAAGATGGGTATCTGCGGATCCGCTACATACGAGCTCATCTTCACGGACTGCCGTATACCCAAGGGCAATCTTTTGGGACAGCAGGGCAAGGGCTTCAACATAGCAATGCATACTCTGGACGGAGGACGTATCGGAATAGCCGCACAGGCACTCGGACTCGCAGCAGGAGCTCTGGAGACCACCATCAACTACGTCAAGGAGCGTAAGCAGTTCGGAAAGGCTATCGGCAACTTCCAGAACACCCAGTTCCAGCTCGCTGACATGGCTACAAAGGTAGAGGCTGCAAGGCTTCTGGTATACAGGGCAGCAAGGAAGAAGGACGAGTACAAGAAGGATCCCAAGGTTTCATACTCGGTAGAGGCTGCTCAGGCAAAGCTCTGCGCTGCAGAGGTTGCAATGGAAGTGACCACCAAGGCTGTACAGCTCCACGGCGGATACGGCTACATCAAGGAGTATGACGTAGAGAGAATGATGCGTGATGCCAAGATCACTGAGATCTATGAGGGAACCAGCGAGGTTCAGAGAATGGTCATCTCAGCGGCACTGCTCAAGTAAGAATAAAGGTAAAGGAGTGAAGATACAATGAAAGTTATCGTTTGTATAAAGCAGGTGCCGGATACCAAGGGCGGAGTAAAGTTCAATCCCGACGGCACATTGGACAGAGGAGCTATGCTCGCCATCATGAACCCTGACGACAAGGCAGGACTTGAGGCAGCACTCAGACTCAAGGATCAGTACGGAGCAGAGGTAACAGTGCTCACCATGGGACTTCCCAAGGCAGCTGACGTGCTGCGCGAGGCCCTGGCAATGGGCGCAGACAAGGGCATCCTCGTCACAGACAGAGTGCTCGGAGGCGCAGACACATGGGCTACATCCAGCACCATCGCAGGTGCTATCCGCAATCTGGAGTATGATCTCATCATCACAGGCCGTCAGGCTATCGACGGAGATACGGCTCAGGTCGGACCTCAGATCGCAGAGCATCTGCAGATCCCCGTTATCTCATATGCGCAGGAGATCAAGATTGACGGAGACAAGGTGATCGTAAAGCGTCAGTACGACGACAGGTATCACATGCTCGAGGCAAAGATGCCCTGCCTGATCACAGCTCTCTCCGAGCTCAACGAGCCCAGATACATGACACCCGGCGGCATCTTCGATGCAGTCAATGCAGACATCACCACATGGGGCAGAGCTGACCTGAAGGATGTGGATGATGCGAACATCGGTCTGGCCGGATCACCTACAAAGATCGCAAAGGCATCCGATAAGGTAAGAAAGGGAGCAGGCGAGAAGGTCGTGCCCGACACCCCCGAGGATGCAGTCAAGTATATCGTTGGTAAACTGGACGAAAAGCACGTCATCTAAGGGAGGAAAAGAAAATGCAGAATTTGGAAGAATATAAAGGCGTATTCGTCTTCGCTCAGCAGGTGGACAACAAGGTGAGCGGGATCGCATACGAGCTGCTCGGAAAAGCAAGGGACCTCGCTGAGCCCCTTAACGCGCAGGTGACGGCTGTACTCATCGGATCCGATGTAAAGGGACTGTGCGACAGCCTGGCAGAGTACGGCGCTGACAGAGTCATCGTGGTAGATGATCCCGAGCTCAAGGA
>DNLO01000213.1 GCA_003488445.1 Lachnospiraceae bacterium
CATTGGAACCGTCCCCGGTGACTCCTAAAAATGATACAATGGATGCATGTTAAGATACTGCACGAACTGTAAAAAAGACTTTGACTTCGACCCCCTTGCCGTATCCGGCAAAGGCGACCTCCATTGCCCGGAGTGCGGAGGCATCATCGGAAAGAACAGCCGAAACCCCGGGAACAAAGAAAGCATCGAGCAGACAGAAGAAGCCATAGGTAACGCATACGCGAGGCTCCTTCATCTGTCCTATATCTTCTATATGACCGTCGGCATAGTGGGCGTCATCGGATTCGTGCTGGGCCGCTACGGACTGCTGTACGCAGCCACCGCCACATCCCTCATCGCATATACCCTGCAGTTCCTCACCGGCACCCTGACCTTCACCTCCGGTCTCATCCTGCTCCCCGCAGGCGCCGTCATCGGCTACCTGCACTTCGGAAGCATCGCAGGCGGATGCCTGGGGATCCATATCGTATTTCTCATCCGCCATCTCATCCGAGATATCATCCTGAGTCTCGTCTTCAAGTTCCTCGGCATGGTATCTGAGTGACGCAGAAGCTCACTCTTCCCAGAAAAGCTCGTCCAGAGTTTTGCCAAGCGCCTTGCATATCGCAATGCACAGATTGATGGTCGGATTATAATCGCCCTTTTCTATGGCACTCATGGTCTGCCTCGATACACCGCACAGCTTCGCGAGCTCGTCCTGTGACAGATCCTTACCGGCCCGGGCCGCTTTAAGCCTTAAGTTCTTCATTATTCAGTCCTCCTCCGCGCTCTTCCTGTCAATGAGTGATTTTATGATCAGCTCCGCACCGACTATAAAAAGCATGATAAGAACTATCACATTAAGCATCGGAAGTGTATCTACAGGATCAGAGAGTGATACTCCGCCTGATGTCAAAGCTCCGGCCACAGGTATCAGGTTGAGCACAAATGCCGCGATCATTATTACTATATACCGCTTCGGATCATTATTGATCCCCCAGTACACACCCTTCCATATGGAATGTACACATACCACGGTAACACCGATTATCACGGTCAGGAAATACATAATGTAATCCGGAAGCGGAAAGCTGTTTCCGCTCATAGACCACAGCGACTCCACCGCAAGCAGTGCAACCATAGTATAAAACCCGATAGTATAGCCTCTGCCTCTTATCTCCTTCTGTCTCTCGTCATACTCTGTTTTGATCTTCTTATCCTTATTTGCAAACCTGAAAAGCACCACACAGAGAATAAGTGCGAAAATAACGCCAACCACAACTCCTGCTGCCAAACCTTCTGCTCTTGTCATAATATCCTCCCTTTCCTGCGACAGATCTGATCTCAGATCCTGCCTGACAGTTTTAACAGATTTACCAGATTTCAAAAACAAAAATGAGACGTCATCATCTTATGAGCAGATGATAACGCCTCCGTAGCATAATGTCAAGTATATTTGACAATTTATTTATTATATATGTCTTTTTGCCATCATTCGTAATGCGCCGGGTAAATAGAAACCCGAGAGTAATGCGCCGCCTTCACCTGCGGCCGCGGCGAAACAGCATGGACAGCTTCAGGTTGGTCCTGTAGAAGTCCTTCACGGAGCATCCCGCTCTGCCGCCTCCCGCACATGCACAGGCACAGGCACACGCACAGGAGCTGTGAGCGCAGGAGCTGCGGTGCGAATGCGATGAACCGCGTCCCGAGGAATAGCTCCTGGCAGGACGTGGTATGGGGACCACATGCACATTGATGAAGGTATTCGGATCGTCCGTATATCTGAACTCACCCTCCTTGGTAAACTTCGCAGCCTCCTTCTCACTCCCCTTGATGTCCTTCTCCTCGATCACCTCTTTGCTCTTGATCAGGTCACGTCCGCAGAACTCACAGGTCGTCTTCCCTTCTCCTCTCACTGCTCCGCATCCCGGACAGGAGTCATAGTATACGATCTTCGTTCTGGTGATCTTCTTCTCCTTAGGTCCGAATGCCGCGCTGGCATTGTATATCGCAGCACTGACCAACCTTATGATAGTAGTGAAGATGGCAATAGGAAAGACCACCGAGAAAACCAGACCTATGATGATATAAAACCAGTCCTCGCCCGAGGTGCTGTCACCCTCCTCTATCTGCTTGGAGAGATCGAAGCCATAGGCATCATTGGGATAGGTGACGGTGAAGGTCGACTTCTCCCCGGGGGACATATTAGTCTCCATCCATACAAGATTACCCATCAGGTTCAGGCAGTCGGGAGTCCAGCTGTAGGCCTTGTCCGCTTTCCATCTCACGGTCATGCTGTCTATCGCTATGTCGTCGAACCATCCCGGAGTGAAGGCATAGACCGTATACCCCTCCTCCAGCTTGTCCACCTGATACATATAGTCCTGCACCACACTGAACTCGAAGACTACGACCTCGTCCTCATAGTATTCTCTGTCGAAATCGATACGCATGTAGCTGCCGCCGTCCGAATCATACCCGATGGACTTGATATTGTCAGTCAGTCCCAGCACCTCACCGTAATGGCTGTTGGGTATGCCGACCCTGACCCACGACAGAGGGCCCTCGGAGTCCGAATCCAGGACCTTCCACTCTATGTGGTAGGTCAGTGTCACGGTAGCGTCCTGATTGACCTCCGCGTTTATCTCATAGGCCAGGATCTCGTCCAGAGGTGCCGCATACGCCCCCACACTCACGGCCCCTGCCGCGAAGATCACCAGTGC
>DNLO01000032.1 GCA_003488445.1 Lachnospiraceae bacterium
GCATAGTTGGTGATATCCGTAAGGATGACAAGAACATGCATGCCCTTCTCGAATGCAAGATACTCGGCTGCTGTCAGAGCCATACGCGGAGTAGCGATACGCTCTACGGCAGGGTCGTTAGCCAGGTTCATGAAGAGTACTGTCCTGTCGATGGCTCCTGTCTCACGGAAGGACTCCACGAAGTCGTTGGACTCCTCGAAGGTGATACCCATTGCAGCGAAGACCACGGCGAACTGCTCGTCAGTACCGCGGACCTTAGCCTGCCTTGCTATCTGTGCAGCGAGCTTAGCATGAGGGAGTCCGGAAGCCGAGAATATCGGAAGCTTCTGTCCTCTGACCAGGGTGTTCAGTCCGTCGATGGCAGACACACCGGTCTGAATGAACTCCTCAGGGTATGCTCTTGCAGCAGGGTTCATGGGCAGTCCGTTGATGTCTCTCCTCTCGTCAGGGAGTATCTCCGGGCCGTTGTCTATAGGTCTGCCCAGCCCATCGAACACTCTGGAGAGCATATCCTCGGATACCCCGAGCTCCATTGTGCGTCCGAGGAATCGGACCTTTGAACTGTCAAGGTTCAGACCTGTGGAATTCTCAAAAAGCTGAACGAGAGCGTTACCGCCGTCTATCTCAAGTACCCTGCAACGACGCTTCTCTCCATTCTGCAGCTCGATCTCTCCCAGCTCATCGAACGTGACGTTCTCGACATCACGCACGAGCATCAGAGGACCTGCTACCTCCTGTATCGTTCTATACTCCTTAGGCATTTAGAAGTCCTCCTTTTCTGACAGTACCTGCTGGATCTCTTTGGACAGCTCGGCAGTGATCTTGCTGAACTCTCCGTCGATCTGATCCTCAGAGGTGTATTTGAAACGTCCGATAGTCTCACGGACATCCATATCTACGAGCTTCTCTATGGAAGCACCCTTGGCAAGAGCATCCTGAGCACTCTTGTAGAAGCCCAGAACGAGCTGCATCATCAGGTGCTGCTTCTTGAGAGAAGTGTATGTATCTACTTCATGGAAAGCATCCTGGTGCAGGAAGTCCTCACGTATGGAGCGTGCAGCTTCCATCTTCAGCCTGTCGGGAGCCGAGAGGGCATCCATACCGACGAGCTGGACCATCTCTTTCAGCTCTGACTCGTCCTGAAGCAGGCTCATCATCTCCTGACGGAGCTCCATCCAGTTGCCGCCCTCTACACTGCTGTTGAACCAGTCGCCCATGCCGTCAAGGTAGAGCGAATAGGAAGACAGCCAGTTGATGGCAGGGAAGTGTCTCTGCTGTGCCAGTGCAGAATCCAGACTCCAGAACACCTTGACTATACGAAGTGTAGCCTGGGTGACGGGCTCTGAAATATCACCGCCGGCGGGAGAAACGGCTCCGATAACGGAGAGCGCACCCTCGCGGGGCTCTGATCCCAATGTCTCTACACGGCCGGCTCTTTCGTAGAACTGAGCCAGACGTGATCCCAGATATGCAGGATAGCCTTCCTCACCGGGCATCTCCTCCAGTCGGCCGGACATCTCTCTGAGAGCCTCTGCCCATCTGGATGTGGAGTCTGCCATCAGTGCGACAGAATACCCCATGTCTCTGAAGTACTCGGCTATCGTGATACCTGTATAGATAGATGCCTCACGGGCTGCAACCGGCATATCCGAAGTGTTGGCTATGAGAACGGTCCTTTCCATGAGAGAGAATCCGGACTTCGGATCCTTCAGCTCGGGGAACTCGTTCAGAACGTCGGTCATCTCGTTTCCTCGCTCACCGCATCCGATGTAGACGACGATGTCAGCTTCTGCCCACTTAGCGAGCTGGTGCTGCACCACGGTCTTTCCCGAACCGAAAGGACCGGGGACTGCTGCCGTACCACCCTTTGCTATGGGGAAGAAGGTGTCGACGACTCTCTGTCCGGTGACAAGAGGCTTGTCCGGAGCGAGCTTTTTAAGATAAGGACGGCCTCTACGGACGGGCCATCTCTGCATAAGCGACACATCTTCACTGGAACCGTCGTCTTTTTTGATCACGGCGATCCTGTCAGTCACCAGATAATCTCCCTCCGTGATGGAGTCTATCGTTCCCTCCACCCCGTAAGGCACCATGATCTTCTGTGTGACTATCTGTGTCTCCTGCACGGTTCCGATGATATCGCCTGCCACGACTTTGTCACCGGCCTTGGCAGTAGGAACGAAGTGCCACTTTTTGTCTCTGTTTATCGACGGAACCTCGACACCACGAGGGAGATTATTAGAGGATGTCACCTCGAGGATCTTCTCCAGAGGTCTCTGGATACCGTCATAGATACTGCTGATGAGGCCGGGACCGAGCTCGACTGACATCGGGACTCCGGTAGACTCTACCGGCGCACCGGGCCCCAGTCCGGCGGTCTCCTCATAAACCTGTATTGATGCTTCATCACCGTGGATCTCGATGATCTCACCTATGAGCCTCTCATCACCCACGCGGACCACGTCAAACATGTTCGCGTCACGCATGCCTGTAGCGACGACCAGAGGCCCGGCTACCTTCTTTATTACACCTGCGCTCATTTACTCTTTGTCACCTCCAAATATGATATCCGAACCAACTGCCTGCTCCACGGACTTGCTCACATTCCTGATACCGGCACCGGTGTTGCCCGATACTCCGGGGATCAGGATGATGGCAGGGAGCTGCTCCTCGCTGTATCTGCTGATCTCCGTCTGTATACCCGATGCGCATGCCTCTGTGATATAGACTACCGCGTAATTGTTCTCGGCGAGACTACGCAGTGTCTTCTGGGCCGACTCGGGAGTGTCCGTGGGGTATGTATCAAGTCCCAGTGTGGCGAAGCCGTAAATGCTGTCGGATTCGCCCATTACAGCTATTTTATACATACATTTCCCTTGCCCTTTCCCTGACGGATTCCTCCGGCAGATCATTTATCAGGCCCGACAGCACGATACGTACCGTGCTCATCTCATTTTCTCTGGCAATGATGTAAGCTGCCAAAGGGCCCAAGGTGTAGGGGTGCGTTATCTCACTCCTTATATTTCTGATGATAAGATTGTCACACCATCTCTCGAAAGCAGAGGGAGATTTCTTAAGCTCCGGTACCGCATCCGCATACTTCGACAGCGAGAGATAATCATATATTGCGTCCATACCCTCGGATGCCGCGGAAGCGAGCCTCTCCGTGTCCAAAGTCTCACAGGGAGCCAGAGCCTCGGTTATGAATTTCTTGTCTTTTCCGGTCTTGACTGCACGTACAGCGGTCTTGATATTGGCGGATGCCACCTTGAGCTGGGCATACAGCTCCAATACCGGGGTTCCGCTCTTCTTAGCTGCGGCTCCGATGGCCTCCAGGGCAGCCCTGTCTATGATCACGTCTGTGAGCTGACCGTCGTGAGTATGCAGCAGGGTCTCAAGTGCCTTGGACGCGGGAGCCTCCATCTCGTCGGGGAGAGGAGTGAAGTCTCTGGACTCTACAGCATCCTTCATCACCTGAGGATCGATAGTTCCGCCGGATGAGAAGATGTTGGGATGCTTATCACTGGTCAAGGCCTCTTTTACCGCGGCCTTGAGATTGTGATAAT
The DNA here is from genome assembly GCA_003488445.1 of Lachnospiraceae bacterium. Classification (GTDB taxonomy): domain Bacteria; phylum Bacillota; class Clostridia; order Lachnospirales; family Lachnospiraceae; genus NK4A144. The sequence goes on from DNLO01000032.1 coordinate 3,567, forward strand.
CGTTCTCTATGAGAAGCACGTCGAATACAGACATATCCGGCACCAGCTCCGCAATGAGATCCCAGGTCTTCTTCTTTTCGGCAGAGAGCATCTTCTCTACTCGATCCGACTCTGTGGTATACTCCTCGGGCATGTACCAGCCCTTGTCCTGCAGCAGCCGCATGGCTTCATCTATCTTTTTGGCACCCAGCAGCTGATCGATAAAGGACTGGCTCAAAAGCCCCAGCTCCTTAGAACGTATACGTGCGACCGCATAATAGTATTGATTATCGGACATTTACGCCTCCGTCCCTCCAAACAGAACCTTCGAAACTCCGTCTGTGAGCTTCTCACGCTCCGCATCTATCAGTGCCTTGAATGTGCAGTTCTGCTCGATACCGCCGTAAGAGAGCACGAAACCCCCTGCAGCATTTATGGTATCATCGGATACCTTAAGCCTGCCGCCGGAGAGCTTCTTGTTCAGATCGGCCTCAAAACCGGTAGGGAGCCTCTTCCTGTCAGCAGCGGAGAAAATGATCGTACCCTCCTCGGGCAGAGCATTTTTCACTGCTATCTTCATAATAGTATCAAAGTATCTGTCATCGGGAAGCGCTGCCAGCTTCTGCTCGGCTGCTTCGAAGACATCGGCAATCAGAGCCTGCTTCTCAGCAAGGATTGTCTTTCTCCTCAGCAGGGCAGCAGCAGACTCGGCACGCGACACTGTATCATCAGCGCTCCGTCTGCCGTTTTCTTCGATCTGGGCACACTCATCCTTTACGGATGCCTCGGCATCTTTTCGCATTGCCTCGGCCTGAGCTTTTGCCTCATCGATCCTCTTTGCTACCGCTTCGTCGGACTCGGCCTTGATACTTGTGAGTATCTTGTCTAATCCTGCCATTTATGATCCTCCGTATCTGATCAGCGAGGTATGCCGTTGATCGCCAGTATGGAAATGAGCAGAGCAAGGATCGCATATGTCTCGACCATTGCAGGGAAGATCATGGACTTACCGAACTGATCGGGTCTCTTTGCAACGAGACCGATGGAAGCTACTGAAGCCTTGGACTGCTGCATTGCGGATACCAGACCCACGAAAGCCATGGGGAGGCATGCGAAGAGATACATAAGTCCTGTGCCTACGCTCATGCCGGTGTCAACCTGTCCGCCCAGCAGACCGATGTTTGAAAGTGCGATGAAAGCGATCAGCAGACCGTAAATACCCTGTGTGCCGGGCAGAAGCTGAAGGATCAGTGCCCTGGAGAACTGAGAAGGATCCTCAGTAACAAGTCCTGCTGCTGCCTGTCCTGCACGGCCTACACCGATCGCAGACCCGATGCCTGCAAACAGTGCTGCTGATGCTGCTCCCAAAAGTGCTAATGCGATACCCATTTAATTATCCTCCTTAATCATTAAGTGTTGATTAATATTAAAAACCCGAATCCTTAGGATCCTGAATTTTTATGTATTTTGTGTTGGTGGCAAAAGGCGCGAATTTGCGGCCGCCGCCACTGTAGAACTTACCGAAAAACTCCACATACTGAAGCCTGTTGGCATGTACGTATGCGCCCAGTGCGTTGATCGCCAGATTGAGCACATGACCTATCAGGAAGATCAGTATGAAGAATATCACGCCGATCACAGGCGTGCCTGCCACCATGGAGCCCATCTGATTGAAGACGGACGATATGACGGATGTGGCAAGACCCAGAGCCAGCAGTCTGGAGTAGGAGAGCAGATCCGAAAGATACCCGGTGACGTTGTAGAGGCCGTAAAGACCCTTGAGTGTGCGCTTGAACCAGTTCCTGGATTCGCGACCGTCCATAAGGATGATGCCTATGGCACCGATGATCGCCATTACCTTACCTACGTTGCCGGCTACAGGCGATATGGGGGTCAGAGCGAACATACCCGTGACCATCTCCGTAGTCAGACCGAAGAGCAGCAGGCCCGCTACCAGCAGCATCCAGAGAACGAAGTCGGATACTGCGTCCACATATCTCTTCTGCTTCAGCGCGGTATACAGACCGATCACCAGTCCGGCGAAAAGATGCACGATACCTATGGCGAAGCAGAGCACCAGCATCTTCATGGGCTGCGACAGAGGGTCGATGAGCTTGGGAACCTCCAGAGTCTTGCCGAAGAAAGTGGCGGCAATGACCGTGGGGGCATCTCCGAAGTAGCTGCCGAAGAGAATGCCCGACAGCATGGTGCCCAGACCGCAGTAGAAGAACATGGTAAGAGTCTTCCTCATGGAACGCTCCATATTCTTGAGCTTCTTAATAAGAACAAACGTCGATATGGACATGAGCGCCCCGTATGCGAAGTCCGAGAGCATCATACCGAAAAGTATGTAATAGAAGCAGGCCACCGGTGTGGTGGGATCGAGCTCGCCGGGTCCCGGCATGGAATAACTCTCGATG
>DNLO01000133.1 GCA_003488445.1 Lachnospiraceae bacterium
TTCCTGAAGCTGAAAAGAGCAGACCTTCTGATAAAGGCTGCGGCAGCCGCGAAGGATAAGGGGTATGACTTCGAGCTCGAGATTGTGGGCAGCGGAGAGGAAGAAAAGAACATACGCGCTCTGGTGAAGGATATGGGACTGGAGGACCGGACAGTCTTCCCGGGATATCTGTCTCCGGAGGATACCCGGCATGAGATGGAGAAAGCGGATATATATGTGTGTACCTCCAACAAGCTGGAGGGCTGGGGAGCCGTGATCTACGAGGGGCTCTCTGCAGGCTGTGCCACCATAGCCACATCCATGGCGGGAGCGACACCCTTCCTGATAAAGGACGGGGTGACGGGATATATATACAGGTCGGGAGATGCCGGAAGCCTCGCAGACAGGCTGCTGAAGCTTCTCGAGGATCCGGACGGTGCAAGGGGGATGGGCCGCAGGGCCTATGAACAGATGAGAGACAGCTGGAATCCCGCAGAGGCAGCCGCAAGGGTGCTCGAAGTTTCCGATCATCTGCTGAAGGGAGAAGAGTATTTCTATGAAGACGGACCCCTGAGCAAGGCTCCCGTGCTCTACGAGGACTGGTACAGGGGATGAAGAAGATAGTATATCTCATGGAATATCCCATAGATCTGCCGGGCGGAGCGCAGATGTCCACGCTTTCGGTATGCGAGGGGCTTTCGAAGGGAAAGAGCGGAAGATACGAGCCGGTGGTGATATGCCCGGCACTTCTAAGCCACAGACCTTCCGACTACAGCTTCAGGATACTGGAGTACGCTATGGGGGAGAACAGGGCGGTGAACCTCATGATAAGGCTCAGGGCCTTCAGGAGGTATATCAGGCAGGAGAAGCCCGATCTCATACATATAGAGATGTCGGAGTCGCTCATCACATACGGCTTCATGAGAAAGAGCTTCAGGGAGATCCCTTATATCTACACCGACAGGGGGCTGCTCTACGGGTACAGGAAGCGGAGCAGGGTTTTCATGGACCCCGTGCTGAAAGACGCAGCCATGCTGGTGACCACGACGGAATACAACAAAAGGCTCTGGAGTGAGGGGTCTGACATCAGACCCATATCCGCGATCCCGAATACCATATCGGCAAAGTATTTCGGGGAATATGATCCCGCAAAGCGCAGTGAGCATGAGAGGATAGTGATCGGGCTCGCAGGGAGGATCTGCGTGGAGAAGGACTGGCCCTTTGCCTGCGACTTTATAGATGCACTGGCGGCATCCGGACTGGAGTTTGACGTGGACATTGTGCTGTCCACCTTCGAAAAGGGTGACGATGAAAAGGTGGAGGAGATACGCTCCAGACTGAAGAAGGCCGTGGGAGAGGAGCATCTGACCCTGAGGGAGGACCTGAGTCAGGCCGAGATGGCTGACTACTACTACGGAGTGGACATCTTCCTCATGACGAGCTGTTTCGAGTCCTTCGGCAAGGCGGCGGTAGAGGCCATGAGCCGCAGATGCGTGGTGGTGTCCACGGCTGTGGGCGGGCTGCCCGAGGTGATAGGTACGGAAGAGAACCTGTACGATAAGGTTAACATAAAAAAAGGGATCGATCGTATCAGATCCCTGGCTGCCGACAGGAAGACACTCGAGGAGATGAGAGAGTATTTCTACGGGCGGTACCTCGACAATTATACCGAGGACAGATATATAGAAAGGCATATCGAGCTATACGATGAGTACGCAGGATAAGCCGCAGGGAGCTCTGAAGGGCTTCCTGACGTATTTTTACGGCAATTTCATAGTGCTGATCCTGGGCTTCATACAGACTCCGCTGCTCACGAGGATACTTGCTACCGATGAGTACGGCAAGACGGGAATGTTCGAGACTGCGGTCTCCATCATATACATATTCTCGGTGATGGGGCTGGATCAGGCATATATCAGGTATTATTACGCGAAGGACATAGACAGGCATTCTCTGCTGAAAAGATGCCTGATCCCGTCTCTTTCGGTCGTGACGGGGCTGTCGGTGATATATATCGTCTTTTCCGGACCGGCCAATATCTTCCTCTTCGGAGCAGGCGGCGTGGATGTGGTGGCCCTGGTGGTGATCTACACCTTCATCTCTGTCTTCGAGAGGTTCTTCTTCCTGGATGTCAGGATGCAGCAGAACGGAGTGCTCTACTCCAATATCAATATAATAGAGAAGGTGCTGTCCATAGCGACCATCATCGCTGCCTTCTATATGATGGGCAATGATTTCAGGGTGGGACTCTACGCTCTGGCAGTCCCCTGGGGCTGCACCACCACCTTCCTCATCATCAGGTATATTGTGAGAAAGCGGGAGGCAAAGGGGAGCTACGTTCCCTCCTACAGGGAGCTCATCACCTACGGATTCCCCTTCATCTCGGTGCTTCTTATGGAATGGGCGCTGCAGTCCTGCGACAGGCTGGCTCTCAGGAGCTTCTCGGACTTCAACGAGCTGGGGATATACAACGCGGCCATGAAGATAGTGATACTCCTCATCACCTTCAAGAACACCTTCATAGCCTACTGGTCTCCCATAGCCATGGAAAGGTTCGAGAAAGGGGACAGTGACAGCAACAGGACCTTCTTCAGGGAGGCCTACGATGTGGTGGCGGTGCTCTGCGTGCTGGCAGCGGTGATGCTGATACTCTTCAGGCATGTGATAGTGTATATCCTGGGACCGGACTACAGATCGGCGGAGAACGTGATACCCTTCCTGACCCTGATGCCCATATTCGCCATAATGTTCGAGATCACCAATCAGAGTATCAAGTATTCCAAGCAGGGAAAATACCTGAATATCGCGAGTATAGCGGCTCTGGCAGCCAATATAGCGGGCAATCTGGCACTGGTGCCTCATCTGGGAGGGCTGGGTGCGGCCATCACAACGGGAGTCTCCTACATGGTCTATTTCGCCATAGGCTCGTATTACTCGGAGAAGTGCATAGCCATAGGCTACGGATACCGCAGGACGGCTTTGTATTCCCTGCTTCTGGTGCTATATTGTATTGAAGCGTCCTTCGTGGAGAATATGACGGCAGATATAGTGATGGGAGTCATGATCGCGGGCGTGGTGCTCGTTACAGACAGGAAGACGGTCGGAAGGATCTTGAGTTATGCGCGGAACATCATTAAGAAATAGGACAACTGTATATATCGTAATTGGCGTTATTCTTATAGCGGCGAATGTGTTCACCTATGGAAGAGAGTTCGGACGGGATCTCAAGATCGTCGATCACACCGCATCGGAGCAGCTGCTCTATCATCCCTCTTATGCCGGGGAGGGCTATGCGCCGGATGCCATAGTGAGGGAGATCGTCAGGGACAGGAAGGTGCTGGTACCCAGGGGAGTGAAGCCCTACAGCGAATACTGGTCCTATACCCATATGCATGACGAATGGAACCCCTTCTCAATAGATTACTTCAGTGAGAACAACTACAACAAGTACCTGAGCGAATATGCGGGGGAGGTAGCGGTGGACACTGCTCTGCCGGACCTCTACGAGCTGTGGACGAAGCCTCTGGATGAGGGGGTGAAGGCGGACTTCACGGATCTGGGCCGGGGACATGAGCTGATGAGATATGCTTTCATGGGGGATCATACCGACGAGGAGACTACGAATCAGTTCTTTTATTCATATTTCTATACTTCGGACTCATATTACCAGCGGGACGATGCGCTCAATATCAATATCTGCACCGAGGGCCTGGATGAGGACGACACCCTGGTGGCGCTCTGGGACACCAATGAGAACCTGTACCTGATGGGAAGGAGCTACTATGACAGGGCGATAAAGCCGTCGTATCCGGAGGAGATCCCCTTTGACGAGGGTCTTAAAGGCAGCATCTATAACGAAGGAATAAGGGAGGGCAGGGATGAATGAAATGTCGTTACTCGTGAATCAGCTCTCCGAAGGGTATCTCTCAGCCCAGGTGATGGTCTGTGTCTGCTTCTTTGTGCTGGGATATGCCCTTTGCCAAGCCTCGGGCATGGGAAAGGCGGAGGTCTGCCTGTATGCCTTCCCGGCAGGGCTCGCGGTATATTCGGTGTGCAGCTATCTGATGCTGTGCCTGGGGATCCCTTTTACACGGGTGAGCGTATCGGTGGTGATGGTACTGATCTTCATGGCAGGCGTATGGAGATACGTGGGTATCAGGATGGCGGAACCGGCGGGCGGAACAGGTGCGGCTGGGAGGACAGGCTTGACGGGAAGGACAGTTGCGGTTGACATAAAATGTGAAATCCTTACATTTGCGGTGGCTTTGGCTGTGGTATTTGCGGTATCGGTCCTGCTGTGCTGCAATATACTGGACGTGGTGGTGGATAACGATACTTTCTATTACTTTTCCACCTTCCCGGAAGCCATAGTGCACGAGGGGAGATATCTGAAGTATTTTGACACATTTCTGACGGATGCGGCACCGATAGGCAGCATAGTCTACACGGTGCCCTATATCTTCGGCTTTGGCGAGACCTTCGGCCTGCAGTATCTGCTGGATCTGGATCTGCTGCTGGTCTTTGCATGGGCGCTGTATGGCATGATCGTCAAGAAATACGGCGATGCCCTCAAGGTCAGGGCTATATGCGTATCGGCGGTAACGACCCTGTTCCTTGCCACATCCACGGCATATCTGACGACAGCCAAATGGATCATGGCGGGGGCATATTTCATGTCATATTATTTTATGACGGCTGTTATAGGCATCATGCCGGGCAGGAGGAAGCCCTATGCGGTCCTCATCCTCTTCAGTGTGATGACAGCCATGCTGAGGCAGGAGGGAGTGATCCTGGTCCTGCTGCTGATCGTCCTGCTGTCGGCAGGGGAGCTATATTCCGACAGAGAGCTCTTCCTCGTATATGTGATCCCGGTCTTTCTCGCATCAGCCCTTTACTATGTGAGAGTCTTCTATATCCTGAAGGTGGCGCCTCTCTATGCCTTCCTCACGAAGGGCAAGGCACTCATCATCCTGGCTGCCGTGGCTTTTACCGGGCTCTATGTCCTGCTGTGCCGTAAGAGATGGGACAGGTATGCCCGTCTCAGTCTCATCAGGAAGAATATACTCCACCTGGTGCCGGCGGTCCTCCTGCTGATGAACCTGGCGCTTATGGTGCTGATAAGGGGCAGATATCTGAACAATCTGCACATGTTCTACCTCAATCTCAGACTGAGAGCGGGCTGGGGCTACTTCCCCTTCATAATAGCGGCTCTGCTGGTGCTGACAGTGATAATGGCAGTCGCAGACAGGCAATATGCCCTCTCTTTCTTTGATTCGCTGATGATATCCTATGTGCTGGGCGTACTGATAGTGGCCTTCGGCAGAGGAGACGATCTGAGGAAGGGTGTGGGAGATTCGGGAAACAGGGTGCTGCTCACCGCGGTACCTTTGATAGTATTTGCGATAGCCCTGAGGCTGGCCGGGGGCTGTGGCGGGAGTGACAACGGTGAAAATGGCGGAAAAGTCGGATAACAGCAGATACAGCCTGAAAGAGATCCTGCCTTACGCGGTGCTCATACTCCTTGGTGTCGCGCTCTTTATACGGAGCGCCTACGGATTCTGCCAGTCGGATGAGAGCTTCTATGTATCCACTGCAGGGCGCTTCGCCTCCGGGGACGTGATATTCGCCGATGAATGGCACCCCACACAGATGTCCTCTCTTCTGACAGCCCCCGTATACGCGATGTACAGGCTGGTCACCGGGGGGACAGCAGGGATGATCCGGTTCTTCAGGTGCGTGTATCTTCTGCTGACCATGGCAGAGGCTGCCTGGATATATACAAGGCTGAAGGGGATGGGAAGGCGGTATGCAGGGTCGGCTCTGGCTCTTTTCATACTGCTGTACTGCCACCTCAACATGGCGACCCTTTCCTACTACATGATCTGCTTCCAGTGCTTTCTGATGGCAGCTCTTATGTGCTACAGGGCAGAGAAGTCCGTGTATTTCGGGGCCGGAGGCTTCTTCTATGCACTTGCGGTGCTGAGCCTTCCTTCACTTGCCGTAGCCAGCACACTGGTCTTCGTCATACTCGCATTATGCTGCATTCGGAAAAAGGAGATCAGGAGACCTTTTCTCTGTTTTCTGGCCGGGATATGTATACCGCTCGTTCTCTTTCTGATCTATGTCTATGCATCCGGACTGGGTATTGCAGGAATACTTGCGAATCTTGTTAACATTTTGTCGGACAGCGAACATGACAGAGACTATTATCAGTCATTTAAAGCCTTTTTCCATGCAATAGAGGATGCATACGGTCGTATTTATTATCTGAGCCTCCTGCTGGTGGCAGTGAGTATCCTGAGCTGTTTCAGGGAAAAGCTGAGGAGATCGGCAGAGATATATATACTGATAGCAGATGTGATGCTTTTCATATACTATGCCGCAGTATCCGCAAGGCATACGGGCTTCATGAACACAGCCTTCGCACTGTTCGTATTCCCGCTGTTCTTCCTTGCACGAAAGAAAGACTGGTATATATTCGCTTCGCTCTTCCTGGGAGGGCTCGCGGTATCCGCCACATACAGCTTCTCCAGCTATTCAGACCTTTATGTGCTCTCAATAGGGCACGGGCTCGCTGCTGCGGGAGGGATACTGCTGCTTTCGGACTATGCAACAGGGGTATCGGGGAAGGATGTCCTGACGGCAGAATCCGGGACAGAGAGCCTGACCGGGGCTGCTGAGACGGGGATCCTGACGGAGGGAGCAGAGACAGGCAGTCTTCCGGGAAGTGAGATAATACGGAAATACATATGTATAGCGGCTGTGACAGTACTGATCCTGGTGAGCTTCTGCCTGAGGTTTGCCTATGTATACAGGGATGCACCGGTCGCGGCACTGGATACGAAGCTTACGGAAGGGCCTGCGGCGGGGCTTATCACCACTGCAGAGCACGCCGGGCAGTATGAAGGTGTACTGGAGGCCATAGAGAAGTACGATGAGGCACAGGGATGCATACTGTTTACAAGGATACTTCCCTGGGGCTACACAGCCTCGAAAATGCGTGTGGGAGCACCCGATACCTGGAGAAATGAGATATCCTCCGAAAGGCTCGTGCAATACTATGACCTGAAGCCGGACAGAGAGCCGGATGTGGTGGTGGTGCTGGACGCAGAGGCGGGTTCCTATGAGACCGGAGGCGATGTAGAGGCTGATCCCGCGCCAAACGCCAATACGATGGAGGGAGAGCTGGGGCGAAGGCTCATGACGGGATATACCGGGCACAGAGAGGCCTGCTGTACGGTATATACCCGAAACAGATAAGGGACGGCAAAGCCCGGGTATCAGAAACAGGTAACAGGTAAGGGACGGCTCCGCCGAGGGATCAGAGACCGGGGATGAAAATAATAGCGACAGATATGGTTCCTGCGGCCAGGACGAAGAGAAATGAAGCCAGATACATGATATTGCACGCAATCTTGATATCGCCAGTTACGATATCGCGATTTATGTCACCTAAATAAGGTTTTTCGACGATTTTTCCGAAATATGAAGCCGGTCCGCCGAGCTGAACATTCAGAGCGCCTGCTATGGCGCTTTCTGCTTGCCCTGAATTCGGGCTGGAGTGCTTCCTGCGATCCCTTTTCCAAATAATAACAGCGTGCTTAAAGTCGCATTTTAACAGGGCCGATGCAATAATAACAAGGAGAGCGC
>DNLO01000184.1 GCA_003488445.1 Lachnospiraceae bacterium
TCCCGGCATGGAATAACTCTCGATGATACCTTCTACAGGCTCCGCGAAAGGCCCGTTCTTAAGAAGTACGGGAACATCCTCGGAGGGATCGGGATCTGCCATCTCCACAGCCACGTCGAAATGCTGCGACAGATCCTGCTCTATGGCCGCTGCATACTGCTCCGGCACATATCCTTCTATGATGAAGGTGCGCTTAGTCTGGGCAAGAACCCCGAGAACTTCGTACTTTTCCGCTCTCATGCGGAAATAATCGGAAATGAACCGGATGTCATTCCGCCTGTCCGCGTATGAAGCGATCTCTTCCCTGGTGGAGTCTATCCTTGCGACAGCTGCCTTCAGCTCTTTGTCGTAAGCCTCTATCTGCTCTGCAGGGACCATATCGGACACCGGAGGACGCTGGAAACTCATGCGTCTTAAGGCGTCTTCTATCTTGTCTTTATCTGATTTCAGGCAGGAAATGAGGACGGAAGTGATATTGTCCTCCGAGGCTATGATGTTCACATCTACGGCGTCAACATCGGGTGCGTTCTTTGCGAGCCCCTCTGCGATCTCTGCCTCCGTGACCCTCTCGGGGAAGGTCCCTATGAAGGCGGCAGTCTTCTTTGTGCCGGTGAACGAAAGCGGCTGATCAAGCCCGGTCCACGGGGTGAGTGCCTCTATCTGGGTGGTGATGCGCGGAACATCAGCCTTTGCTTCGGTGAGCTCCTTGTCGAGTCTCAAAATTTCCGCGACATCTTTCATTACGCTGTCACGCTTCGAGGCGTTTGTCTCATACTCCTCCAGCGTGATGGGCGTTCTGCCGGCGAAGGCTGATAAGAGCGATGTCTTCTCGGGGGCGGCCGCGGACAGGATCTCCAGAGCCTTGTCCGCCTGGGCAGCGTTCTTCGTGAAGAGCTGTGACGACTGGGATACGTCTATCCGGCTGAATACCGGGTCGTTCGCATCGTCTTCTCTGGATATGATCTCCACAGCCTCGGTACGCTGCAGCATCTCGAGTATAGCCTTGCGGTCTTGCCTTTTAGCACATACTGTCATGTGCTTCATTGGCAGAACTGACATAAATTAACCTCCTTTTCTCTTTATTCTGACGATCTGCGTAAGCGCTATGCTGTCAGATCGTCGAGGATGAGCTTGATGGCATCGTCCTTCTTTGCTTCAACCGATGAGCGCAGTGCCTCGGCATCTTTCCTGGCACCCGCTTCGGCCTCGTTCAGGATAGCCTCGCTCTTAGCGGAAGCTTCCTTGAGAAGAGCGTCTGCCTTGGCTTTTGCCTCCCGGGTAAGGTCTACCTTCAGGGCGGCGGCGGCATCCTCGGCCTCAGCCAAAATCCTGTCTGCTTCCACTACCGCGTTTTTCTCTGCGGCATCGGAAGCGAGCTCGGCTTCACGGATCTTTTCTATTGTATCCATTGCCAAATCTGATCACCTTCCATTCGTATTTTTTATACAAAAGTAACATATCGATTCTATCGTAAAACGCTTTTATTATCAAGTTGCTATGGTACATTTCAAAGAGTATACTTTACCCACGTGCAGTAATAAAAATAAGGAAGTAAGAGGATATGGACAATATACATTTTATAGGAATAGGCGGGATCAGCATGAGCGGGATAGCGGAGCTGATGATCTCGAGAGGATACAGGGTCTCCGGGTCTGATTCTCACGAGACGGACATCACGGACAGGCTGGCCGGTATGGGGGCTGCCATAGGATATCCGCAGAAAGCGGAGAACATACCGGCAGACACCGATACTGTTGTGATGACGGCTGCGATCCACGAGGACAACCCGGAGCTTATGGAAGCCAGGAGACGCGGGCTGCATATCGAGACCAGAGCGGAATTCCTGGGCAAGATAATGAAAGAGTACCGTACCCCCGTAGCTGTGGCGGGAACCCACGGCAAGACCACTACCACAGCAATGATATCGGAGATCCTGATGAGTGCCCAAAAGGATCCCACCATTTCAATAGGCGGAGTGCTGCGTGATATCGGCGGCAACTTCCGGGTCGGAGCGGACGAATTCTTCGTGATGGAGGCCTGTGAATACACCAACTCCTACCACTCTTTCTATCCGAAGATAGGGGTGATACTGAATGTGGAGGCCGATCATCTGGATTTCTTTAAAGATATAGAAGATATACGTCGTTCTTTTCATCGCTTCGCCGAGAATATCCCCGATGACGGGGTGCTCATCATAAATAAGGGGATAGAAGGCGTAGAGGAGATCACCGACGGACTGAAGTGCAGGGTGGTGACCTTCGGGGATGTTCCGGGAGCGGATTACAGGCCGGAGAACATCAGCCTAGACGAATATGCCAGGCCCACATTTGAGGCAGTCCACGGGGGCGAACGTAAGGAATATTCGCTCGGGGTGCACGGCTACCACAATGTATTGAATGCCCTGTCCGCCATAGCCGCAGCGGAAGAGCTCGGGCTGTCCCATGAGGATATAGCGCGAGGGCTTAAGAGATTTGCAGGCACTGACAGAAGGTTTGAGGTCAAGGGAAAGCTGAACGGTTTCACGATAATAGACGATTATGCCCATCATCCTACAGAGATACATGCCACGATCTCCACGGCAAAGAAGTATCCCCATCATGAGCTTTGGGTAGTGTTCCAGTCGCATACGTATACGAGGACCAAGGCGCTGATGCATGACTTTGCAAAAGAGCTGGCAGCGGCAGACCATGTGATATGTGCCGAGATATACCCGGCCAGAGAGACGGATAACCTCGGGATCAGCGGGGAAACGCTGGCAGCCGAGATAAGGAAAGAAGGAACTGACTGTTATTATTTCCCGACCTTTAAGGAGATCGAAAAATTTATCACAGATACTCTTGTCGACAATGACCTGTTGATAACCATGGGAGCCGGGGACGTAGTAAACATCGGTGATGAGCTGCTGAAAAACAGCTAATCCACATTTTCCACAAAAAATTATTAACAGTACACGGGGGTTATGATTGCGATATTTACGCAGATATCCACTTTACCTACTTTATCCACTTTAATGGGCTTTCGGGAGACGCCTCCGGGAAGCCTATTTTCTTTTGAAATCTGTTGTGCTATACTCCGCTTCGCTTGAAATAAATGTGTTATCAACAGTCGTTAGGGAAGAGAATGAGTGGCATAGTTTTAAAGGGAAATCGCTATTCGGGAAATACTATTGTCTCGAATTGCTTTATCGATGATTATATGGCTGATGCCAATGGCGCACAGCTGAAGATATATCTGTATCTGATGAGATGCATAGAGGCGGATGAGCCCGTGACGGTATCTCTTCTGGCAGACAGATTCAATTATATGGAAACGGATATCAGGCGCTCGCTGCTGTACTGGGCGAGGAAGGGCGTGATCTCTCTGGAGTTCGACGATGAGGAGAACATCTCGGGCATCATACTTAACGACCCCGCGGAGGCCTGTGAGACCGAAGTCACCATACCGAGGAAACGTGCGGAGAAGCACCGCAAGCCGTCATACAGCGCGGATGATCTGAAGAAGTTCAGCGCGGATGATGACATCAAGCAGCTGATCTTTGTCGCAGAGCAGTATCTGAAAAAACCTCTCACGCCGACCGAGATGAAGACCATGCTCTTCATATATGACGGGCTTGGATTCTCGGCGGATCTGATCGAGTACCTGATAGAGTACTGCGTGGGCAAGGGAAAGACATCCATGAGATATATTGAGTCTACTGCCATGAACTGGGCGGAGGACGGGGTGAAGACCGTCATCGACGCCAAGGGCAGGGAGAAGTGCTTCGGCGGAAGTGACTATTCGGCAGTACTCAGAGCCTTTGGCATCACGGACAGGAAGCCGGCCGCGAGGGAGATAGACTATATCGACAGCTGGAAAAATGAATGCGGCTTTTCACTGGATATCATACTTGAGGCTGCGGGACGTACGATCATGAGGACATCCAAGCCGTCATTCCAGTATGCGGACAGGATCCTCAGAGGATGGGCCGAGAGCGGCGTACGCAGCATGGAAGATATAGACAGCCTGGATGAGGCGTATTCTTCCAGGATGCAGCAGGGCTTCAGGACCCTGCCGCAGTCATCGACCGCGATGCAGGGGGGCAGGAGCGGAAGCCCCGTGAGGAAGAAGGGTGGACCGGCAAAGGGTCACTTTGATATGGAGAGACAGTACGACTTTGACGAGATAGAGGCGAGCCTTCTGGGCAGGCGCCAGGGATAGGACCGAAGATGGGTGACAGCATATACAGGGAGATAATGACGGACTACGAGCGGCAGCTCGCTTCGGACAAGAGGGCCCAGCGAAGCCGCATACAGGAAGTGTATACCCGGGTCCCGAGGTACAGAGAGCTGGAGAACAGAACGGCGGATCTGTCGGCGGAGGCGGCAATAAAGGCTGCGACCGGACTGAAGGATGAGGTTCCTCTTATCATGCACGAGCTCACGAGGATATCCGCAGAGAAAAAGAGGATCCTGGTAGAGGCGGGGCTGCCGGAAGACTATATCTCACTGCAGTACAGATGCCCCGACTGCAGAGATACCGGCTATATCAACGGGAAAAAATGTCACTGCCTGGAGCAGAGACTCTCCCAGAAGCTTACGGAGAGCAACTACGCCAGCAGCGGAGCCTATAACAAGCTTCAGACCGAAAGCTTCGCGACCTTTTCCTTCGACTATTTTTCGGGAAGCGATCTCGATAACATGAAGATGATATATTCTGCAGCAAAAGAGTTCGTGGAAGGGTTTGCCGACAGCTATCGTAATATGCTATTCTATGGTGGCGTGGGATGCGGGAAGAGCTTCATGTCGAACTGTATCGCCGGAGCGCTGATAGATAAAGGCGTGGCAGTTGTTTATGTCAGTGCGATCAGGCTGTTCGATATACTGACAGGGCATCATTTCGGCAGAGGAGAGACAGGCAGCGCAGGCTACGACACATTGTTTACCTGTCCGCTGCTGATCATAGATGATCTGGGGACGGAGATAATGAGCACGGCCATCATATCGGAGCTTTTCAACATCCTGAACGAGAGAGACCTGGGATCGCGTCCGACCATCATATCCACGAATCTCACTCTGGATGAGATCAAGGAGAAGTACAACGACAGATCCCTGTCCAGGATAATAGGCAACTACGAGCTGTATAAATTCACCGGCGAGGATCTTCGACTCAAAAGACGGAGGGAAGCATAAGTGGCTCATACACACGACAAGAGAAAGCTGGATACCATCCCTGTAGGCTCCCTGGGAGTCATCGCTCTGGACGGCTGCAAAGAGCTGGGAGCAATGGTGGATGACTATCTTATCGGCTGGAGAGAGGATCGTGAAAATGAGCACAAGAATTCTCTTGCGTTTTCGGGATATATGAGAGATTCATACCTGCTGAACTATTCACTGCCGAGATTCGGATCCGGCGAAGGCAAGGGTATGATAAACGAGTCCGTGCGAGGCATGGATCTGTATCTTCTGGTGGATGTCTGTAATTACAGCGTGACCTACAACATGTTCGGCGAGGAGAACCATATGTCGCCGGATGATCATTATCAGAATCTTAAGCGTATCATAGCGGCTGTGGGAGGAAAGGCAAGGCGCATCACCGTCATCATGCCCTTCCTGTACGAGAGCCGGCAGCACAAGAGAGCGGCAAGGGAATCTCTGGACTGTGCCATAGCTCTGCAGGAGCTGGTAAAGATGGGAGTGGATAACATCATCACTTTCGATGCCCATGACCCCAGAGTGATGAACTCCATACCGCTGAACGGGTTCGAGACGGTCCAGGCTTCCTATCAGTTCATAAAGGGACTTCTGAACAATGTGAAGGATCTGGATATCACACCTGAGCATATGATGGTGGTATCCCCCGACGAGGGCGGAATGAGCCGTGCCATCTACATGGCGAATGTGCTGGGACTGGATATGGGCATGTTTTACAAGCGGCGCGACTATACCCAGATAGTGGACGGCAGGAATCCCATTGTGGCCCATGAGTTTCTGGGGACGGATGTCGCAGGGAAGGACATCCTGGTCCTTGATGACATGATAGCTTCAGGAGAAAGTGTGCTGGAGGTGGCGCGAGAGCTGAAGAAGAGACAGGCAAAACGGATCTTCATCGCAGCTACGTTCGGTCTGTTCTCAAAGGGGCTCGAGCCCTTTGGCAAAGCAGTGGAAGAGGGCGTCATAAGCGGTGTGCTCTCGACCAACCTGGTATATCAGAGCCCGGAGCTGCTTGCCTGCCCCTGGTATATATCCTGCGATATGAGCAAGTATCTGGCATATATAATCGATACATTGAACCACGACTCATCCATAAGTGATCTGCTGAGCCCGAACCAGAGGATACAGTCGATGGTCACAAGGTATAAAAACGGAGAAGTCTGAGCTTCCCCGTAAAGTGTGTTCGAAAGCCCAACCACACGATAATAAAAACTAGGAGAAAAAGAAATGGAAAATCACACATCTGCCGCACTTAAAGTGGCACAGGGCGGTATCATCGCCGCACTCTACGTAGTACTCACCCTTGTTTCAAATGCATTCGGACTGGCGAACGGAGCGATACAGGTAAGGATATCCGAGGCTCTGACGGTGCTGCCGGTATTTACGCCGGCTGCCATACCGGGGCTTTTCGCCGGATGCATCATCAGCAATACCCTCACCGGAGCGGTACTGCCCGATATCATATTCGGGAGCCTCGCCACGCTGGCGGCCGGCATAGTGACCTACAGGATACGCCATCTGAACAGATTCCTGGCTCCCGTCCCGCCTATACTGGCCAATACACTGGTGGTTCCTTTCGTGCTGAGATATGCATACGGGGCGGAGGATGCCATTCCTTTCATGATGCTCACCGTATTCGCAGGAGAGTTCATATCCTGCGGTGTGCTGGGCATGATGCTCTATCCGGTGATGAGCAGGATCCTGCGGCGCGACGGATGATGTCTGTCATTCGTTGATGAATGTGAGATATTCATTGTCCATGGCTTCGAAGGAAGCCGCGGAGTCTCCCATGCCGAAGTAATGCGTGCTCCCCTCGGCCGGATCGTAGATCAGAGTGTTCTTGGTGTCATAGCCAACGATCAGCACCGGTCCGTGCTCGGAAGAGGCGATGACAGGGCAGTCATTGGACACATAATACAGGACATCGGAAAGAGATATATCTCGCAGAGCCAGTACATCCCCGTCGATATTTGCCTCCAACAGATGCTTTGAATTGATCCTGTCTGACATGGCCTCGCGGGAGCTGATCCCCGAGCCTGCATAGGCCAGGAGAGCATCCAGGCAGTCATACAGCGCTGTTTCCTGCGATCCGCCGCTCAGGTCTTCGAGACCCGCGATGATATGCTTCGTATCGCGGCTCCCCTTTCGCCATATATAGGAGTTCTTCATGTTGAGTACCAGCCCGGAGCCCTCTGAAGCTTTCTTCAGGGAGGTATTGCTGTCGGTATATATTCCTTCGATATCACCACCGGAATATACGGGATAACCCTTGGTCTGCACTATGTCGTTGCGAGCCATCTCCACACTCCTGCTGCCTTCGTAGAGAGCGAAGTCGGGGGTGAGGAGCTGGAGACGGGACAGAGAGATCTCGTTGGAGAGCTGGATCTCCGTGATGTTCTCGCGCTGCTCGGTGGAGGCAATGATGATCCGGTTGGAAATGCCTCTTTCGGAAGCACCGCTCATTATCTGATCGTTGTCTATGGGCTCATATCCTCTGCCGACATCAGACGGGACGATGCGGCTGATATCGATGGAGGAGTCGGATATATCGACGGAAGAAATGAATACGCCGGGCTGCGCATATTCTTTTTTTACGGTACCGTCACTTCCGGTGATGCATATGGATGACATGGGGGTGAAGGATACTCCGAGAGGCGAGATGATGTTGTCGGTAGCCTTCATGCGTCCGTATACCAGATCTTCGCCGATGAAGCCCAGCAGCCGCATGCTGTAGCCCGGAGGAGCCTCGACGTCTATGGAGGAGCCGCTCTCCATGTCGAGCAGGGTGATGTCGCTTGCGGAATCATCTATGCTGATATCAGAGCCTGCACCTACCTCGTCGTTTGCCACGTAGGCAGATATGCAGCCCGACCCGGAGGATGCGACCTCGTCGAAGGCTATTCCGGAGGCTATGAGCTCAGCCGATTTTCGTGCCACATCGATCAGATATACGCCGCCGTCTATGTACAGATAAAAATGTCCTACCCTGTCCACGTATGACAGCTTGCTCAGATTGGCTTCCAGCATGTCGGCAGACCCTGCGTAGGGCACCGAGACCTCCTCCTCCACAGAGTTGAGGGAGCTGTCGTAATAGTAGACCACGGCACATATCTCTCCCTCGTGGACCCCTCTGTTCTGATAGCCGTACACCAGAAATCTGAGGTTTCCGCCCTCGTCTATGGAGAGGACCTTGATATCATGCCCGTCATAACGTGTACGCTCATCGTCGTTTTTCTCATCCTCGAAGGAGAATACCCGTGCCACTCTGGAGCTGGCGGCTCTGTATGTGAAGAGTGAGCCTTCCGTAACGAAAGCGATGGCATCACCCGCGTTGTTTTCCGCTATCTGGACATCCGGATCATGGATGCCCAGCATTATCTTGTCGTTAGCAAAAGACGATTTTCCTCCCGTGAACAGCTCGTTCATGGTGCGCTCGTAATCGAGCATGTACATTCTCTCATCCGAGTACCTCACACGGAAATACTCGGTGATATCGTAGAAGGTGTCCTTGTTGTCTATGCCGCAGGACATCCTGTAGTTCACCTTAAAGGACCCTATGTTGCCGGACATATCCAGTATGCGGATATAGGCTCCGGTGGTACGTGTAGGCTGCAGGGAACCCCAGGTGATCTGATCGAAGCTGGAATGGATGTCTACATGCGCAAAGGAAGAGTTGTCGCCTGTGGAATCACTTTCGAGATAAGTGGTCAGACTTCTGGCTGCATCCTTATTCATGGTAAGAGAAGAGAACTCGCTGACAAAAGAGATCATATCAGTGGTGCGGAGAGAGTCGTCATATATTACGCGGGTGTAGTATCTCGCGGATTTGTTGTCGGGAAAAGAAAGGACAACGCAGAGAGAGTATTCGGTGCCGGACTCGATCAGATCTTTCAGCTGAAGAGTGGCGAGCAGGCTGTCACCCTCATCGGTATAGTCGTAGATATCCGTGGATTCTATCAGGCGGGTCCCGTCAGCCGAGCGCAGCTCCATCTTAATGCTGGTGATGTCGGCATCGTACTTGTCCACCTTTATATTCAGAGTGCGGTTCTCCCCCAGAGGCGAGAGGTCGCCCCTGAACTTGGTCAGGTCGGGCTCGAATTTGAGACCGTGCATGGCATTGGTCTCTTTGCCGTCGTAGAGCACGTATACCACGGGCAGAGTGGCAGGAGACATTTCCGCCGTCATTGTAGTATTGCCTCTGCTCATGGTAGCACTGAAGATGATGATGCCGACAAGAAATATGAAAATAAAACTTCCGATTCGGACTAAGGTTTCTCTCATTGATCCAGGCTTCTTTGTTTCAAAAAGTATAGCATTTCA
>DNLO01000230.1 GCA_003488445.1 Lachnospiraceae bacterium
ACATACAGGAAAATGATCATCACCATATTTCTCATGATCTCAGGATCGGCATAGATGAACCTGATGAAAAGAAATGAATTCAGTATTATCCCAAACATGCTCGCAGCTGCGAGGTTCATATCCAGCAGAAGGAGCTTTGTCATCTTCCTGGTATTGAAATAATTGATGATGATGAACACCAGCGTGATCGGGATCATGATATAAGCCGACTTCACATTACCCAGAACGGAAAATACTGTCCAGATCGGAATGATGAGATAGTCAAGCAGGAACATATTGAGCGAACTTACTATACTTCTCATCCTTCAGTCTCCCTCTGTATCTCCTCGAGGAGATCCTCCTCGGATATTACCGGTATGCCAAGCTCCCTGGCTTTCTTGTTCTTGCCGGATGTGGAGGCGACATCATTGTTGATCAGGGCATAGGTCTTCTTCGATACGCTCCCTGCCACCTTGCCTCCTCTGTCCTCTATATAGGACACCAGCTCATTCCTGTTCCCGAAATGAGTGAGGTCACCGGTGATGACATAGGTGCGGCCCGCGAGCACGTCCGACGCTCCCTCTCTGCTCTCCTCCATATCCATGTTGAGTCCCAGCCTCATGAGCTCCTGCATGAGATGTATCATCTGCTCGTCGTGGAACGCATCATAGATAGACCTCGCCGTGATCTCCCCTACGTCATCTACGCGGGTGAGCTCCTCTACAGAGGCTTCCATGAGTGCCCTCATAGACCTGAAATGCCTCATTATGGTCCTGGCCGATGTACGTCCCACATTCTCGATCGACAGCCCGCCCAGAAGCCTGTCGGGAGGGTTCTTCTTCGACTCCTCTATGATACCGAGAAGCTTGTCGGTATTCTTCTCCTTGCCTATGATCCCGTCCGATACGAGTCTGTCCCTGTGCTCTTTCAGCTTGAATATATCGGATATGTCCGATATATACCCCAGCCGTGTCAGGGCTCTCACGTATTCTTCTCCAAAGCCCTTTATATCGTAAGCATCACGCCCCACGAAGTTTATGATGCGCCGCATGAGCTTGGCGGGGCAGGACGGGTTGGCACATCTGATGTCTGCCGTGTCCTCTTCTCTCACCGCTTCATGCCCGCATACCGGACACACGTGCGGTATCCTGTATACCTCTGATCCCTGCGGTATCTTGGATGCCACCACACTCTTTATCTTGGGTATGATCTCTCCGGACTTGTACACCAGTACCGTACGTCCTATACCTATCCCAAGCTCCGATATGAAGTCCTGATTATGCAGCGTTGCTCTGGATACGCTCGTGCCGCACAGCCTGATGGGATCGAAGACAGCCGTGGGATTGATACGGCCCGTCATCCCGACAGACAGCTCTATATCCCTTATCACGGTCTCCTTCTCCTCGGGCGGATATTTGTAGGCAATATGACCTGCAGTGTACTTGCTTCCCGCGGGGAAGTCATCTCTTAGTGCGATCTCATCGATCTTTACCACCGCACCGTCTATATCATAGGGCAGCTCGCCCCTGACATCTCCTATTTCGTCTATGGCCCGGAGGATCTCATCATCTCCGGTGCAAAGATACGAGGTCACTACCTTTACTCCGGCCTCGCGCAAAAGCTCAAGACCGGCATGATGTGAGGTCATATATCTTGCGTCAGAGGCTCTCTGGACATTGAATACATACATGGACAGGCCCCTGTCCATCACCACTCTCGAGTCCAGCTGCCGAAGGGTCCCGGCTGCGCAGTTCCTGGGATTGGCGAAGGGCTTTTTGCCCGCAAGCTCCATATCCTCGTTGACTCTGTCAAAGTCATCGTGGGACATATATACCTCTCCCCGGAGCTCTATATCCCCCTCCACACCCGGCAGATCCCCCTTCACATCGGGTATCACCAGTGCATTAGCCGTCACATCTTCTCCCACGAAGCCGTTGCCTCTTGTCTCTGCCAGAGTCAGGTGACCGCCTGTGTATCTGATACTCATGGAGAGTCCGTCTATCTTGTGCTCTACGCAGAAGTGCACACCGGGATGCATGGCCCTCACCTCGTGTACCCAGCTGAGCACCTCTTCCTTGGAGAATACATCCTCTATCGAGAGCATGGGCACATCGTGCTCCACGTTCACTCCCGCTGTCCTCTTCGTGGTGCCGCCGATGATCTTAGTCGGAGAGTCGGCCGTAGCGAGCTCCGGATGCTCCTTCTCCATTGCCTTGAGGCGCATCATCAGCTCGTCATATTCTCTGTCGCTTATCTCAGGAGCATCATCATTGTAGTACCGGTCCATATGGTACTTTATCTTTTCTGTAAGCTCCTTATACTCCTGCTCTGTATCCGTCATCTCACCATATCCCTCATGCCTTCCAGTTCCTCATCAGTGAGTCTCCTGTATTCTCCGGGCTTCATGTCACCCAGCATCACATTCATGAATCTGACCCGCGTGAGCTTCGTCACGTTGTGGCCGTACAGTGCGAACATCTTCCTGATCTGCCTGTTCATCCCCTCCGTGAGCACCACGCTGATCCTCGCGCCATCCATCCGTGTTATCCTGCAGGGCTTGGTACGTCGGCCCTCGCCGATATCCAGTCCGCCTTCAGCTATCTCTGCCAGCTCTTTGTCCGATATCTTCGAATCCAGCATGACGATGTATTCCTTTTCATGTCCGTTCCTCGACCTCAGCACCTTATCCATCAGCTCACCGTCATCGGTGAGTATGATGAGACCCTCGGAATCTTTATCAAGTCTTCCCATTGGGAACAGACGGACTCCGCTCTGCACGATCTCCGTGACAAGCCTGTCGCCTGCCGACTGTTTCACAGTGGATGAGATATATCCCACCGGCTTGTTCACGGCATAGAAATGAGATATCCTGCGTTTTACGACGGGTTCATCATTTAGCTGCACCCTGTCGGTCGTATCATCTATCCTCAGCCCTACGACCGCCACACTGCCATTTACCAGCACCCGTCCCGACTCTATGAGACGGTCGGCTTCACGCCTGGATACCCCTGCATTCTCAGCCAGGAATTTGTTCAGTCGAAGCAGCGCCACCGGACAGACTCCTCTTTATCTTTTCATGCGGCAGGAAGGTGAGCAGCATCCTGTCCAGCTCCGTCTCCTTTACAGGCTTCATCAGATATTCATTGAATCCTGCCTTCATAGCTTTCTCTCTCACATCTCCGCCCGAATCGGCTGTCATGCATATGATGGGTATCTTGCGTGCTCCCTTTATGGCGAGATTGTTCCTTATGAGTCGCAGTGCTTCGTACCCGTCCATGCCCGGCATCATCTGATCCATGAGCACCAGGTCGAAGCTCTGATTCTTCAGTATCTCTATGGCGCTGAATCCGCTCTCGGTAGTCTTTACCTGCATTTCATATCTGGAGAGCAGCGACTCCGCCACCTTGAGGTTCACCTTATTGTCATCGACTACAAGTATGCTTGCATCGGGAGCCGTGAAGCCCTCCATGTACTCCGCACCCTCATAGTCCATATCCTCCCACCTCTCGAAGAAGATATCTGACAGATTGAGAGCGGATACCGGTCTCCTGATTATCCTGAAGAAATCAAAATCAGCCGGGGCACTCATCCTGTCGGTGATTATGAATACTGAAGCTCTCTCGGCTTCCTTCAGGATATCAGCCACATCCTGATACCCTTTATCGGACACAAGGATATAATCATACCTTCCCGATCTGAACATCTTGGTGAAGTCCTCCGGCATATAGGTGATATCCACCAGTGTATTGAACATGCTCAGGGCTTCTTCGATATATGCGATACCCTTCTCACCGTAAGCATAGAGCAGCACCTTTCTGCCTGTCGTGTACTGCTTGTCGGCGATCACGACCTTGTCCACACAGAAGGTCTCAAACCTTATCCTGATCAGTGTGCCGATATGCTCCAGGCTCTGAATGCTGAAGTCGCCGTTCATCTGCTTCAATATCCCCTTGAAGACAGAGTACTTGAGTCCGAGTCTCTTTATCCTGCTGTCCTGTCTGGAGTCGTAGGTCTCGAAGCTGGAGTAGATCGACTTCATCTCCTTCTCGGGTATGCCGGCTCCGGTATCATAGATCTCCGCATTGTATATCGCCTTGCTGCGGTCTTTGGAAAACTCTCCGTACACCTTGAACAGCACTCTGCCGTCTGACACCGAGTTGATGGCATCGTGAAGCAGATCCTGCATGATCATCTCTATCTGGATATTGTCACCGTAGAGTATGTTCGGAGAGGAAGGATCGATGCTGACAAACAGCTCTATCCCCTTTTCATAAGCCCTTATGGAAGCTTCGCTCACCAGTTCTCTCACCAGCGTATCCATATCGAACTGATCATAAGACATCTGATACTTGCCGGATTCCAGCTTCGAATAGTCCAGGATGCTGTTTATTGTAGACAGCAGATCCCTCGCGTTCTGGGTAATGATGGATACCTCCTCCGTCAGCCTGCCGTCGTTGTCACTGTTCTGTATCAGCTCACTCATGCCCAGCACGGCATTCATGGGAGTACGCAGCTCGTGTGAGACGTTGGTAAGGAATCTGCTCTTGGTATTCGCACTGTTCATGCTCTCTCTCACGGATATGCTCACTGTCCGCTGCTTTATCTTTAGCAGATAGCCCTCGTATTCCATGACCGTGATGATCACTATTGTGCTGAACACCATGCACATGACCACGCTGAACACCGCGACCGCTCCTCCGGGAGTATTGTGCATGATCTCCTTGTGCAGTGATGAGTATACCATCACCAGCAGGTACCACACGAAGAAAAGGATCTCGGAAGCTATGCGGATAAACCCGTCAAGCAGAAACAGTCCGTCGACTATGCCGCAGACAAAGATGAGCTCGATCCCCCCGTACATCCCTCCGCCGTAAATGTATATCAGCGGAAGTATGATGATATTCAGCAGGTAGCAGAATATCAGCGAAGAAAGCACTACATCTCTGGAATACCTGAGCACTCCGAATATCGCCATCAGTATCGCTATGCTGAGGACCACCACGTAAAAGATGGTATAGTCATAGCCCGCGATAAGGAAGCAGGGTATGGACAGGATGAGCTCGATGACAGTATAAAAGCCCGCAAGCTGCAGCACCCTGAGCCTCGTGTCGACAGTGTCATCCTTATAGAATTTGATCATTCTGCTAAGCATCTGAAACATTTCTTATCAGCTTCCTCTTATCCACGTACCTGTCTATCATATACTCCAGCTCATTGACATCTATGGGCTTCGAAAGATAATCATCGAATCCTGCATTGATCAGCATCTGCTTTGCCCCGTCATGAGCATCGGCCGTGAGGACGATACATGGCACCCCGGCCACCCAGTCCTTCGGCATACGTCTTATGGCCCGAAGCGTATCTACTCCGTCCATTCCCGTCATCATATAGTCTATGAAGATGATGTCGAACTGCATGTTGGATATCAGTCCAAGCGCTGCACTTCCGCTGTCGGCAGTCACCACATCGAATCCCAGATTGCGAAGCAGCTTGTCAGCCACGATGAGATTGGTCATATTGTCATCGACTACTATGGCCCTGGCCTCATTCACCAAAGGTCTGTTCAGGTTGTTGGTGATCTCCTCATCGAGCTCCTCTTCCGTCTCTGCCACTCCCGGCTCGCTCTCATCGAAGTATTCCGCCACGTTTATACTGGACATCGGCTTGGTTATCTTGTCGTAGCCCGTCTCACTCTCGGTATCACCCACATCCCGCATCACCACACTGACCATTTCCCTGTAGTGGCTGAGGATGTCAGACACCTTCTCGCTGTTTTCCGTCGATACGAAGATATGGGTATATTCCGACACGTTATCCTCTATCAGCTCGTTCAGATAGTCTCTGTCGTCTACCGTGACATACCTGATCTTCAGATCCTTGAGTGCAAGCCCCAGCTCTCTCACGCTCTCCCTGTCATCGTCGTAGATCATGACACCTATATCATCATGATCGATGACACGTGCTATCGGTGTATGATCCACCACCTTCTGCGGCACCTCGAATGTAAATACGGAGCCCTTGTTATATTCGCTTCTCACATCTATGGTGCCGGAGAATTCCCTGATTATGGCCTTTACGATGGAAAGTCCCAGTCCTGTCCCCTCTCTTTTGAGGCTCTCGTTCATATTGTCGGCGACACGTACATAGTCATCGAAGAGGGTCGGGAGCATCTCCTCCTTGATACCTATACCCGTATCCTCCACATCCACATGAAGGATCACCCTGTCATGTCCCAGCTCCGACATCCTCACCCGCAGCAGGATATGGCCTTTACTGGTATATTTTACGGCATTGTTAAGCAGGTTGATAAACACCTGGCGCAGCCTTATCATGTCACCGAACAGTACCCTCGGTATGTTCGGATCGATGTATGTATACAGCTTCACATCGGTATTCATGAGCCTTACCGATATCATGTTTATGATATCGTCCAGCAGAGGCTTCAGCTCGTACGGACTCTCAGCCAGAAGTATCCTCTTGTTCTCCACCTTGGAGAATATGAGGAGATCGTCTATGGTGGAAAGCAGAGCCCGGCACGCATTCATGATATGCTGGACATTCTGCCTGGTATCGGCGCTGATGCTCCTTGCGGTGATCAGCTCTCCCGCACTCATTATCGCGTTCATCGGAGTCCGGATCTCGTGAGACATGTTCATGAGGAATACATCCTTGGATCTCTCCATCATATCTGCCTCTATCCTGGTCTGCTCGGCCAGCTCGCTCTCATGTCTGTAATACCTCAGAGCCTCGAGCGTAGCCGTGGTGGCGAACATGGTGCAGATAAGGATGGGGGTCATCACGTCGATGATGGGATACACC
>DNLO01000040.1 GCA_003488445.1 Lachnospiraceae bacterium
ACTGCGAGACAGCTGAAAGACATGAACGCCAACCGTGTCTTCATCTGCTGTACATTTGGGCTCTTCACAGAGGGTCTGGAAATGTTCGATGATGCGTACGAAAAGGGGTATTTCGACAGGATAATCACTACCAACCTGCATTACAGGAGACCGGAGCTTTTGAAAAAGGAGTGGTACACCGAGGCTGACATGAGCAAGCTGATTGCCCAGATCATAGATTTCTCAAACCACGATATGTCCATGGACAAGGTGGGCACGCCTACAGAGAAGATCAGAGAGATACTTTCGATATACAACGATCATGTAGACAAAGAAGTCTGATGGACAGGACTGTCATAGGCATAAGCGCAAACTCCGCTGCGGAGGCGGCGGGCATAGTGCCCGGGGATGTGCTCCTTACCGTCAATGATGAGAAGATAAAGGATATCTTTGATTATCAGTACGAGTGTGCCGACACCGAGATAGAGATCAGGGTGAGGCATGCGAACGGCAGGGAAGAGACCTATCTTCTTGAAAAAGGCGAGGACGAGGACCCCGGACTGATATTTGAAGACGGGATAATGGATGAGTACAGGAGATGCCGTAATAAGTGCATCTTCTGTTTCATTGACCAGATGCCGAAGGGCATGAGGGATACGCTTTATTTCAAGGATGATGACAGCAGGCTTTCATTCCTGCAGGGCAACTATGTGACGCTCACGAATATGTCGGAAGACGACATAGACCGGATAATAAGATACAATCTCGAGCCCATAAACATTTCCTTCCAGACCACCAACCCCGCCCTCCGCTGCAGGATGATGGGAAACCGATTCGCGGGAGAGGCACTGGAAAAGGCTGAAAGGCTGTATGAGGCCGGTATACACATGAACGGCCAGATAGTGCTGTGCAGGGGGATCAACGACAGGGAAGAGCTGGACAGATCGATATCGGATCTGTCGAAGTATATCCCTTATCTCGAGAGCGTGTCAGTGGTGCCGGTGGGACTTTCGAGATTCCGGGATGGGCTCTACCCGCTGGAGCCTTTTGATGAGCGGGATGCCGCGCTTCTCATAGACCAGGTGGAGGCATGGCAGGAGAGGATATACACAGAGCACGGGATACACTTCGTCCATGCTTCCGACGAGTGGTATATTAATGCCGGCCGGGAGATACCGGAGAGCGGCAGATACGACGGCTATCTGCAGCTGGAGAACGGTGTGGGCATGGTAAGACTGCTGATCGACGAGGTCGATGATGCCCTGAGAGAGCTCGGTACGGATAAGAGGAGCGGAAGCTTCAGCATAGCCACAGGGAAGCTCATCTGTCCGGTAATATGCGGGCTGGCAGAGAAGATGAAGAAGGTATATCCGAAGATGGATGTGAAGATATACGGGATCAGGAATGATTTCTTCGGCGAGAGCATCACGGTGACTGGACTGCTCACCGGAAGAGATATAGCAGCACAGCTAAAGGACAAGGATCTCGGCAGCCGGCTGTATCTGCCGGACAACCTGTTGAGAGCCAATACCGAGACCCTTCTGGATGATATGACAGTGAGCGAGCTGTCAGAGGAACTGGATATACCGATATGCATACTTCCGCCTGACGGAAGAGCCTTTGTGGAAATGTATGGAGCATAAGTGATGAAACCGATAGTAGCAATAGTAGGAAGACCCAATGTAGGGAAATCCTCGCTGTTCAACTACCTCGCAGGTGAGAGGATAGCGATAGTGAAGGATGAGCCCGGGATCACCAGAGACCGGATCTATGCGGACGTGGACTGGAACGGAAGGAAGTTCACCCTCATAGACACGGGGGGCATCGAGCCGGAATCCAAGGATATCATACTCTCGCAGATGAGGGAGCAGGCACAGATAGCCATAGATACTGCACATGTGATCATCTTCATGACCGATGTGCAGATGGGGCTTGCGGATGCTGACGACAAGGTGGCCGATATGCTCAGGCGCTCACACAGCCCCGTGGTGCTGGCCGTGAACAAGGTGGATTCATTCAAAAAGTATGAGGCCGATGTCTACGAGTTCTACAATCTGGGGCTGGGAGATCCGATACCCGTATCGGCGACTCAGAGGACCGGAGTGGGGGATCTGCTGGATGAAGTGGTGAAGCTGCTGCCAGAGGCGGATGAGTATGAGGATGAGGACGAGAGGCCGCGTATAGCGGTGATAGGCAGGCCCAATGTAGGCAAGTCGTCGCTCATCAACAGATACATTGGCAAGGACAGGCTGATCGTCTCGGATATAGCCGGGACCACAAGAGACGCCGTAGATACGGTGGTGAAGAGGAACGGCAGGGAATATGTCTTCGTGGATACGGCAGGTCTTCGCCGTAAGAGCAAGATCGCAAGCGAGCTCGAGGCATATATGATCGCCCGTACGGTATCCGCCGTGGAGAGAGCGGATATAGCGGTTCTTGTGATAGATGCGTGTGACGGAGTGGCAGAGCAGGATGCCAAGATTGCGGGTATAGCTCACGAGAGAGGCAAGGGAGTCATCATAGCCGTCAACAAATGGGATGCGGTGGAGAAGGATGACAAGACGATCTACAAGATGCGGGAGAAGGTCATGCAGACCCTTTCCTTCATGCCCTATGCGGAGATACTCTTCATCTCGGCAAAGACAGGTCAGAGGATGGAGAAGCTTTTTGATTCCATCGATACCGTGATAGCGAATCAGAACCTGCGCATACAGACGGGTGTACTGAATGAGATAATAAGCGAGGCAGTCACCATGCAGCAGCCTCCTTCGGATAAAGGAAGGAGACTCAGGGTACTGTACGCGACCCAGGTGGGAGTGAAGCCGCCGACCATGGTGATATTCGTGAACAGTGCCAAGCTGATGCACTACTCATATACCAGATATCTGGAGAACCGTATCAGGGATGCCTTCGGGTTTCAGGGGACTCCGATAAGGTTCGTGATCAAGGAAAGGAAGAGCGAAGAATGATAATGCGCATCGTATGTCTGGGGATAGGCTATCTGTGCGGCCTGTTCCAGACGAGCTATATCTACGGGATGACCAAAGGCATAGACATAAGGGAGCACGGCTCGGGCAATGCGGGCACCACCAATATGCTGCGGACCATGGGTATCAAGGCGGGACTGATCACCTTCCTCGGGGATATCTTCAAGACCATAGCGGCTGTTCTTATATGTCTGGCCATCTTCTACCGCAGGGATGTGAACCCCGAGATGCTGCAGCTCATCAAAATATATGCCGGCGCCGGAGCCATACTGGGACACAATTTCCCGTTTTACCTGAAGTTCAAGGGCGGAAAGGGCATAGCCTGTACCGCGGGGATGATCATCACTCTGGATCCGTATATGGTGGGGCTTGGACTGCTGATCTTCTTCGGCATCTTCTTTACGACACACTATGTGTCGCTGGGGTCAATATGCCTGTATATATCCTTTCTGGCAGAGACCATCATATGGGGTGCGTTGAGGTTCGGCTTCTTCGGGAGCATCACGCCGGGGCTCGCGCTGGAATGCGACATAGTGGTAGGTCTTTTGTGTGCCATGGCTCTCTTCAGGCACAGGGCCAATATGGTACGGCTCATAAGACACGAGGAGAAGAAGACGTATCTTTCAAAAAAGAATAAGCAGGATCCGAAAGGAGAGAATGAAGCATGAAGAATATCGGAGTGATAGGAGCGGGCAGCTGGGGGACGGCTCTTGCAAAGCTTTTGAGCGATAACGGGCACAGGGTCACCGTGTACTCTGCCATAGCATCCGAGATAGACATGCTGAACGAGTATCACGAGCAAAAGGAAAAGCTGCCGGGAGTCATGCTGCCTGAGGAGATGGTCTTTACTGCCGATCTGGAGGAAGCGATGAAGGACAAGGACATCCTGGTGCTGGCGGTGCCTTCTCCCTTCACACGGAGCACTGCGAAGAATATGAGCAGATACGCAAAAAAGGGTCAGCTGATAGTCTCCGTGGCAAAGGGGATAGAGGACGGGACCTTCCATACCCTCTCGGAGATAATAAGAGAGGAGATAAAGGACAGCAGGGTAGTGGTACTGTGCGGTCCGACTCACGCAGAGGAAGTGGGGAAGGGGGTACCCACCGCCATAGTCGCGGGCTCCGCAGACGAGGATGATGCGCTGCTCGTGCAGGACGTATTCATGAACACATATTTCCGGGTATATACCTCAGATGATCCCTACGGCATGGAGCTGGGAGGTGCGTTGAAGAATGTGATAGCTCTCGCAGCAGGCATAGCCGACGGTCTCGGATACGGGGACAATACCAAGGCAGCATTGATAACGCGCGGCATCCATGAGGTGGCCCGGCTGGGAGTCGCCTGCGGCGGCAAGAGAGAGACCTTCGAGGGTCTCACCGGGATAGGCGATCTCATAGTGACGTGTGCTTCCATGCATTCGAGGAACAGGAGGGCAGGTATCCTCATCGGCCGGGGCATGACTGCCGATGAAGCGATGGCAGAGGTGAAGCAGGTGGTTGAGGGAGTGTATTCCGCGAAGGCCGCCATGCATCTGTCCGCGAAGTACGGGGTCGATATGCCTATAGTGCAGGAAGTCAACAGGGTGCTGTTTGAAAACAAAAAACCTGCGGATGCCCTCGTCGATCTGATGACAAGGGACCGCAAGTCTGAAGTATAACTCTTAGAGCAGGTCTTATCTTACCGCTTCGAAGATCTGCCTGGCGATATCGGGCTTATTCATGGCATATACGTGTATGCCGTTCACACCGTGATCCAGCAGATCGCGGATCTGGCCGATGGCGTATTCTATACCGGCCTTCTTCATGGCTTCATCATCCTCACCGTATCTGGCTATGAGATCCGAGAGAGCCTTGGGCACCGAGGTGCCGGACAGGGTGACCGTGGTCCCCAGCATCTTCGCGCTGGTGACAGGCATGATGCCTGCAGATACCGGTACATTGATCCCGGTATGCTTCATGCGCTCCAGCATGGAGTAGAATTTGTCATTGTCGAAGAAGAGCTGGGATATCAGAAAAGAGCATCCGGCCTCAGTCTTTTTCTTAAGATTCAGTATATCCTCTTCATAGCTTTCTGCCTCGAAATGCTTGTCAGGATAGCAGGCCCCGGCTATGGTGAACTCCGGGTGGTGTTCGCTGATATATGAAGCCATATCGGAAGCATGCTCGAAGTCACGGGAGTCGTATTCCTCGTCACTCATGTACTTTGGACGGTCCCCTCTGAGGGCCAGCACGTTCTCAATGCCGTTATCACGGAATACATCCAGCCCGGCGGCAAGCTTCTCTCTGGAAAAACCAACGCTCGTGATATGTGAGAGGACATCCACACCTATCTCTTTGCGTATGAAAGAAGCAACCTCTACGGCATGACCAGCATTGCTCCCGCCGGCTCCGTACGTCACAGACAAAAAGTCCGGCGAGATGTCACGGAACTCCTTCAGTTTCTGCAGCGTAGGCTCTATTATCTGATCCTTCTTGGGAGGGAAAACTTCACAGGAAAACAGCGTTTTTCCGGAAACATATTTATCTCTGATACTGCCCATACAGATACGCTCCTTACTTGAAATATAGCAGGAAATATCGTACCATAAGAATGGTTTTTTTTGCAAGATTTCAGGAGGGGCCTAAGAGATGAGACACGTGTTGATAGCCGACGATATGCCGACGATATTGGAGCAGGCCAGGGAGATAATAGGTGACAGATACAGGGTGACCGCAGCCACTTCGGGAGAAGAGATACTGGCTACCGCACAGAACGGGGATCCCGACGTGATATTACTGGATATGTATCTGGATCAGACAGATACCACGGAAGTGTTGAAAGAGCTCAAGAGTAATGATGCAACAAAGACCATTCCGGTGATCATGACAGCATCGGATGCTTCGGTGATGGAGATCAGCAGGTACTACAAGGCAGGGGCCTGTGACTTCATGAAGAAGCCTTTTGTCGAAAACATTCTGTTTCGAAGGATAGAGGTAGCCTGCGCCTTAAAGGAAGCGGGGCTCTATGATCTGATCTAGGGCGGTGCCGTATTGATGAAGAAGGCTTTTAAGAGCTGGTTCGGAGTCGATGTACCGCTTGATATCGTAAACTTCAATATCTCACTGATCTATCTGTGTGTACTGTATCTCGCTCTGCTTGGCAACGGCGTGGTGCTTCATTTCGGCAGGATATATTATTATATCCTGGGAACAGCCGTGGGCCTCACGGCTTTTGCTGTGGGATATGTGCTCCAGACAGGCAACTACAGGGGGGCTTCCTTTGGCATAACGCTGCTGCTTGAGGCGATAGTGCTCCCGGTGATCTATATCATAGACAACAGACTGTTGTCTTTTTCACTGATCTACTTCTTCTTCCCGCTGCTCATCACGGCTTTCATTCAGTCCGGACGCTACCGTGTC
>DNLO01000076.1:0-713 GCA_003488445.1 Lachnospiraceae bacterium
TACAGCCATGGGATCATCAATAGAAGGGACGGTTCAGTTGAAAAAATGAAGACAAGAGCAGAAGCGTTAAAATACGGGCTGTCTTTTCCGGATGTATATCAGGATGCCCCGTTTCATGATCCAAACTGGCAGCTGGTCAGATATAAAGGTAACAGGAAAGCCTTTCTTTGGACATACGAAAGAGAAGGGATTATCAATCTGAATGTGAAAGCGGAGCCGGACAGGGCTTATTTCTGGCGAAAGATGTATAGTGCAGTGATGCCGGGGTATCATCAGAACAAGAATTACTGGAATACGATCATTCTCGACGGGACCGTTCCGGATGAAGAGATAAAACTGATGATCGCCGAGAGCTACGATCTTATCAGTGACTCTCCTTCAAAGAGGATATATGAGGCGGTAAAAAAGATACCTTATGGTCATGTGGCGACATATTCACAGGTCGCGGAGATGGCAGGTGACAGAAAGATGGCCCGTGCGGTCGGAAACGCTCTTCACAGGAATCCGGATCCCGACAATATTCCATGTTTCCGTGTTGTTAATGCAAAGGGAGAACTGGCAGGAGAATTTGCTTTTGGCGGGCCGGGAGTGCAGGCAAAACTGCTGGAGGCAGAAGGGATCGCCGTTTTTGACGGGAAGGTAGATCTGAGCATTTATCAGTGGAAAACCGAACTTTGAGTTGGGGGAGTCAAGGAGAACCGTCCCCACTGACT
>DNLO01000076.1:762-5693 GCA_003488445.1 Lachnospiraceae bacterium
CGTCCCCACTGACTCCCATTTATGATATAATCGGATGCGGGTTTTCTTTATTTAAAAAGGAGGGCATGAACATGGAACTTGCAGATGGAATCAAGAGTCGCAGGAGTATAAGAAAGTTTACGGATGCGGCAGTAACGAAGGAGCAGATCGAGGAGATCGTGGAGATAGCGAGGTATGCTCCTACTTGGAAGAATACGCAGTCGGTAAGATATGTGCTGATCCTGGACAAGGAGCTGAAGGACAGGATAGCGGCAGAGGCTGTGATGAACTTTGACTGGAATACGAAGATAATACAGGGAGCACCGGCACTGGTGGTGCTGACGACTGTGGATAAGAGAGCAGGATACGAGAAGGACGGATCGGCATCCACATCTAAGGGAGATCACTGGCAGTCCTTCGACGCCGGTATCACGGCTGAGGCTTTCTCGCTGGCGGCTTATGCGAAGGGTCTGGGGTCGGTCATACTCGGTGTGTATGACGAGGCGAAGGTCATAGAGATCGCCGGAATACCTGAGGGACAGAAGGTGTCGGCTCTTATACCGGTGGGAGTACCGGCTGAGGATCCACAGGCTCCGAAGCGCAAGGAGGTCGCTGACCTGCTGACAGTGAAGTGATCTGTCACATCGCGTGATGCGGGATCCGGACGCGACTTTTTGAATTAAGAAAAAAGATGGAGTATAATACGAGTTTGGTTGGGAGATAGATGAAGGACATCAGCGTAAGATATGAGCCGGAGCTGCTGGAGTATATGGAGCGCAGGGGACGGCGGAATATCGTGGTGGAAGTC
Source organism: Lachnospiraceae bacterium (assembly GCA_003488445.1). Taxonomy (GTDB): domain Bacteria; phylum Bacillota; class Clostridia; order Lachnospirales; family Lachnospiraceae; genus NK4A144. The sequence continues at coordinate 1,550 of DNLO01000076.1, forward strand.
GCAGGTGCCAATCACTCAGACCTGGAAGTGACGGAACTGTATATCAGACTGGTGAATGATGAGATGGCCGACCATCTGGTGGAAAGGCAGGGATATCATCCGGTCGTTACTTCTGTCGGAAGGGTACTGTTTCCAAACTATATTCTGGAGCTTGACGATGAGGTGAGCTTCGGGAGACAAAGGGTCTTCCGGTTCTTTCATCGTCTGACCATGAGAGGGATCAGGCTATGAGCGGTATGTGCCCTGATAAGCATCACATGCTCGAGAGGGTGATAGGCTCGTATGAGCAGTATTATGACATAAACCGCGATACGCCGGTCGAGCCTTTTGTGGCGGAGGCCGTGTTTCAGTCGCATGGTGAGGAATACTTCCTGATCAAGTCGGCGAAGATAAACGAGATGGACTCCAGCGAGGTGGCGTTCTTCGCGGAGGTATCGGATCTGAGTGAGGCAGAGTACGCTGCAATGGCTGACAAAGCATGGAGCGAGACACTGGCGAGGGCGGATGTGAAACCGAACCACCGCAACTCCGACGGGATACTGATAATCATAGCCGACAGTATCGATGCGGATGCGAAGAAGAAGATAAAGAAGACGCGCCGCTATAAGAGCTACCGTTTCACCTTCTGGGGGTGGAGCGAGCTGCGAGTGATCGCATATGAGCATTCTACGGGAAAGGTCGTCAGCAACCGTCAGGGCGACATACTGAAGAAGCTCTTTACGATAAAGAAATAATGTTTATTTTTTAGGAAAAGGAGAATTGTTTATGACAGCGTTACTCATTATTATTGCTGCCATTGTGCTGCTGGTCATAGGCTACGTCACCTACGGTAGCTGGCTTGCAAAGCAATGGGGAATCGATCCTTCCCGTCCCACTCCTGCAAATACAAGAGGCGACGGAGTAGACTATGTGCCCGCTCATCCTGCGGTGCTGATGGGACATCACTTCTCATCCATCGCCGGTGCAGGCCCTATCAACGGTCCCATTCAGGCTTCTGTGTTCGGATGGCTTCCCGTATTCCTGTGGTGCGTGGTCGGAGGTATCTTCTTCGGAGGTCTCCAGGATTTCGGATCACTCTTCGCTTCCATCAGACATGACGGTAAATCTGTGGGAGAGATCATCAAAGACTCTATGGGCGACAGAGCTAAGAAGCTCTTCACGATATTCGCTCTGCTTGTACTCGTGCTCGTCGTGGCATCCTTTGTCAACGTCGTGGCAGGTACTTTCTTTACTGCTGATGATGCAGGCCAGTTCGGCTTCGTGACAGGACCTACGAACAACCAGACTACGGCTATCATCTCAGTGCTGTTCATCCTGCTGGCTGTCTGCTATGGCTATCTCACAAACAGAGGCGGCATGAAGACAGGCCCCGCTACCGCGATCGGTATCATCGGTATAGTGATCATCACCGTGGTAGGACTGAATGTCGGATTTGCTATGGGCAGGACCGCATGGATCGTATTCATAGGTGCATATATCGCTATCGCTTCACTGATCCCTGTATGGATCATGCTGCAGCCCCGTGACTATCTGTCATCATTCCTGCTCTATGCAATGATGGCTATCGCAGTGTTCGGTATACTGTTCGCTGCATTCGCAGGCACAGCTACATTCCAGCTTCCTGCATTCACCGGATTCAATAACGAGAAGCTCGGCTTCATATTCCCTGCACTCTTCATCACTGTGGCGTGCGGTGCATGCTCCGGCTTCCACTCACTGATAGCTACAGGTACATCATCAAAGCAGATCTCCAACGAGGCACATGCAAAGCCTATCGGCTACGGCTCAATGCTCATCGAGTCTGCTTTGGGTATCATCTCTCTGATAGCTGTAGGTATGGTATTCTCCAAGTATACCGCTGGTGACTTCGGTTCACCTTCTGCAGCTTTCGGTGCAGGTATCGCAGTAATGTTCGGACCTGAGGGATCCACACAGTACAACGTCATCGCAGCTCTGCTGACTCTGGCTGTGTCTGTGTTCGCTCTGACATCTCTTGATTCAGCTACGAGGCTTTCGAGATTCATGTTCTCAGAGCTTTTCCTGAAGGATGGTGAGGCTTCATACAAGGATGCTACGGGAGTACGCAAGTTCCTGGCTCATCCTCTGACTGGCACCCTCCTGATGGTTATCATCGGCTGCGTGCTCGGCGGACTCTCTCTGTCACAGATCTGGGGTCTCTTCGGAGCTGCCAACCAGCTGCTCGCAGGTATAGCTCTGCTGGCTGTATGCTGCTGGCTGGGTGAGGTAGGAAAGAACAACAAGATGTTCTTCATCCCTATGTGCTTCATGCTGGTGGCTACCGTAACATCGCTGTGCATGACGATCATGAAGAAGTTCAAGATGATCGGAGCAGGCGAGGCTATGTGGGGCGACTGGTTCCAGCTTGTCTTCGCTATAGCAATGGTAGTGCTGGCTGTCATCCTCGTATTCGAGGCTGTAGCTGCATTCCAGAAGCAGGGTGCAAAGAAGGCATGAAGTTGATCCGGAGGTCCCGGCACGGCTGAGACTTCACAGGAGTCGATACAGAAACAAGGACGCATCCCGGGAGACCGGGGTGCGTTTTTTATATGGATATGGTAAAATTCAAGAGTTGAAATTCTTATATGATTCTCGTAAAGGAGACAGAAAATGGCTGATACGGAAAACGTGAAGATAACCAAAGATATGCTTGTCGGAGATATCCTCAGAGCCTATCCTCAGTCGATGTATGCGCTGATGGAGTGCGGGATGGGATGTATAGGATGTCCGGCTTCTCAGGCAGAGTCGGTGGCGGATGCTGCAATGGTGCACGGCCTGGACGGTGACGACATCGTACGCTACCTGAATGAGTATATAGAGGCTTCGCTTAAGGAGGAGCAGTCGCCGGCTGAGGGCCAGGCATGATAACAGTCAACTACAGGGAGGACGGAAATGAGTAATCTGGAATCAAAACTGGATGCGCTGACGCGCAAGCTGTACGGGAGACCGGCAGATCAGGTGACTGATGCGGAGATGTATCAGGTGCTGCTTCAGTTCGCCAAGGATCTGACAGATGAAAAGAAGGAGATCACGGGAGACAAGAAGGTCTACTATATATCGGCAGAGTTTCTTATCGGCAAGCTTCTGTCCAACAATCTGATAAACCTCGGCGTATATGATGAGCTGGAGGAGATACTGAATAAGAACGGCAAGACGATAGCTGCCATAGAGAACGAGGAGCCGGAGCCGTCTCTCGGCAACGGAGGACTCGGAAGGCTTGCTGCCTGCTTCATGGATTCCATCGCGACACTCGGACTCCCCGGGGCCGGCATAGGCCTGAATTATCACTTCGGACTCTTCAAGCAGGTCTTCAGAGACAGGCTGCAGATGGCCGAGAAGAATGACTGGATCGAGAAGAACAGCTGGCTCAGAAAGACAGATACTTCTTTTACCGTAGAGTTCGGCGGGGGCAAAAAGGTAAAGTCTGTCCTCTATGACATAGACGTGGTGGGATACGAGAATGGAGTGGACAAGCTGCACCTCTTCGACCTGGAGAGTCTGGATGAGTCTCTCGTAAAGAACGGTATAGACTTCGACAAGGAGGATATAGAGAAGAACCTCACTCTCTTCCTTTATCCGGATGATTCTGACGAGGCAGGCAACCTGCTGCGTATCTATCAGCAGTACTTCATGGTGTCAAACGGAGCGCAGCTCATCATCAAGGAGATGAAGGAGGCGGGCTACGATCTCTATGAGATGGACAAGCATGTGGCGATACAGATCAACGACACCCATCCGACCATGGTGATACCCGAGCTCATCAGGCTGCTCACCTGGGAGGAGGGCTTCACTATAGATGATGCGATAAAGGTCGTGAGCAGGACCTGTGCATATACGAACCACACGATACTGGCAGAGGCTCTCGAGAAGTGGCCGCTTGACTATCTGAACAGGGTAGTGCCGCAGCTTGTGCCTATCATCAAGGAGCTCTCGGCTCGTATCGCAAAGACGAACAAGGATCCGAAGATCCAGATCATAGATGCCGACAAGAGAGTGCATATGGCTCACATTGATATCCATTACGGATATTCGGTGAACGGTGTGGCTGCGATACACACGGACATCCTGAAGCAGAGCGAGCTCAATGCTTTCTACAAGCTTTATCCGGAGAAGTTCAACAACAAGA
>DNLO01000078.1 GCA_003488445.1 Lachnospiraceae bacterium
AGCTCTGTCTGCATGGTCTTGGACTCCTCGATGGTGATGACACCGTCCTTGGACACCTTGTCCATAGCCTCTGCCACCATCTTTCCTACCTCCTCGTTACCTGCGGAGATAGCTGCCACCTTTGCGATATGATCGTTCGATGACACCTTGGATGACATCTTCTTGATCGCTTCTACTGCGGCATCCGTAGCTTTCTTCATTCCGTTCCTCAGAATGATCGGGTTTGCACCTGCCTCCAGGTTCTTCATTCCCTCGTGGATCATAGCCTGTGCCAGCACGGTAGCTGTGGTGGTGCCGTCACCTGCCACATCGTTCGTCTTGGTAGCGACTTCCTTCACGAGCTGTGCGCCCATGTTCTCGAAGCCGTCCTCGAGCTCGATCTCCTTTGCGATGGTCACACCGTCGTTCGTGATGGTGGGTGTGCCGTAGCTCTTGTCGAGCACTACGTTCCTTCCCTTGGGTCCCAGTGTCACGCGGACTGTATTTGCCAGCTGATCTACGCCGCTGGCGAGAGCTGCACGGGCCTCAGCACCGTATTTGATCTCTTTTGCCATTTTTATCTCACCTCCGAAATTATTTCTCTATTACTGCAAGGATGTCGTTCTGCTTTACTATGATCACCTTTTCGTCCTTGCCCAACTCTACTTCTGTGCCGGCATACTTGCTGTAGATGACCTTCTGGCCTTTCTTTACGGTCATCTTCACTTCTTTTCCGTCGATGACTCCGCCGGGGCCGACCTCGAGGATCTCAGCCTGCTGAGGTTTCTCCTTCTCTTTACCGGGGATGACGATCCCTGATGCTGTTGTCTCCTCTGCCTCTATAGGCTTGAGGACTACACGATCACCCAATGGCTTCAGTTTCATGATTGTTTGCCTCCTTATATGATGATATTACATTGTTTTTGTGTTTGTTAGCACTCATTCCTTTCGAGTGCTAACCGCAACAAGTATAATATCCCCTTCATTTCGCCTTGTCAAGACCTATCACGTATTTTTTCAATGACATTTTCAAGGGGTATCTCGGCGATCAGTATCGCGAAGAACATCAATGCGCAGCCGGACATTTCACGGGTGCTCAGCCGCTGTCCCAGCAGGAAATATCCTCCTATCGCTCCGAATACGCTCTCCATGCACATGCAGAGACTGGCTATGGTGGGATCGAAGTCGCGCTGGCCTATCACCTGCAGGGTGTATGCCACGCCGTTACTCATGATGCCTGCATACAGGATGGCAGAGAAGGCGGGTATCAGCGATGCCGGGTCGGGTCTTTCGAATATCAGCATGCCGGCGGTCGCGATCACTCCCTCGAAGAGAAACTCCATGCAGGAGAGCTTCAGCCCGTCGAGCCTGTCCACGTAATGATTGATCGTCATGATCTGAAGGGAGAAGATGAAGGCACAGGCTATCATCATCAGATCTCCTGTATTGATGCCCTCCGGCCCGCCCGAGAAGCTGAGCAGGTACAGTCCGGAGACACTTAGGACCACCGCGATCCATATCCTGGCTCCCGGGCGTCTGCCGGCGATAGAAGACAGGATGGGCACTATCACCACATAGAGAGCGGTGATGAAGCTGGACTTCGCCACGGAGGTATAAGCTATGCCTGCCTGCTGCACCACGGAGGCAAAGCAGAGCAGAGCTCCGGTGGAGATGCCGGCGATAAGAAGGACTCTTCCCGTCCCGGATCCCGTCTCCGGTGCTGCGGTGTACTGTCTGTCCATATATGCCCTGTAGCCTTCAGCGGTATGGCTGATGAGTATCTTCCTTATACCCATGAATACCAGAAGAGTCGCCACCCCGAGCCATGCTCTGGCGGCAAGGAAGGTCCAGGGCCCCACAAATCGTGCCCCCACCGACTGTGCCGAAAATGCAAAACCCCATATCATCGCACAGAGCAGGAGCACGGTTATATTGAATATTCCTTTTCGTTTCATCCGGTTCCGGTCAGAGCTTAAAGAGTGTGCCTATGATGCCTCTCCCGATGCTGGCTCCCACGTTGCCTCCCAGAGTCTTGCCGAACTTGCCGAAGGAGGATCCCACGGATTTGCCCAACTCCCGGCCTACGGTACCTGCCACGGAGTTGCCCACGGACTTGGCCGCGGTCTTTACCTTGCGTGCATCCTTTTCCTTCTCTCTTGCTGCCTCTCTTTCAGCCCTCTCCTGAGCCTTCTGGGCTTCTCTTTCCTCTCTCTCCTTCGCCTTCTGCTCGGCGAGCTGAGCCTTCTCGGCTTCCTTCTCCTCTGCCAGTCTGGCCTTCTCGGCCTCCTTTTCCTCGGCGGCTGCCTTCTCGGCCGCTGCCCTGGCCTCCTCTTCCTCGACGCCCTTGCGCTTCAGGAATTCAAATGCGGAGTCGGGATCGTAGGGATCCACATACTTCTCGTGATACTTTGAGCCCGTGATCTCCCGGCTTCGTGTAGCCTCGTCTATCTCTCCCATCTGGCTCTGGGGCGGGAGTATCGCCACCTTCTGTGCGAATCCGGGCACACCGTCTGCCCCCAGGAAAGACACCACTGCTTCGCCGGTTCCCAGGGCCATGAGTGTCTCGTATGTGTTGAACTCGGGATTCTCTCTCAGTCCCTCGGCCGCTGCCTTTACCTTCTTCTGCTCGGCAGGGGTGTAGGCATGCAATGCATGCTCTATCTTATTGCCCAGCTGGCTCATGACACCGTCCGGTATATCTGAAGGATTCTGTGTAGCAAAATACACTCCCACTCCCTTTGATCTGATCAGCTTCACCACCTGCTCTATCTTCGAGAGCAGGTCCTTTGATGCCCCCGAGAAGAGGAGGTGCGCTTCATCGAAGAAGAACACCAGCTTCGGCTTCGCCAGGTCTCCCGCCTCGGGCAGTGTCTCAAACAGCTCTGCCAGCAGGTACAGCATGAACATGGAATACAGTGTGGGGTCATTTATCAGAGAGGATGAGTCGAGGATGTTGATGATGCCCCTGCCCTCGGGTCCTGTAGACAGGAAGTCCCTGATATCTATAGCCGGCTCTCCGAAGAACTTCTCTGCTCCCTTCATCTCCAGCGCCACTACCTCCCTGACTATGGCAGCCAGAGACACCGGTGCTATCTTGCCGTAGTTTTCCTCGTATTCCTTGTGGTTGTCCGATACATGGTTGAGTATGGCCTTCAGGTCTTTGGTATCCACGAGGAGCAGTCCCTCGTCATCGGCTATCTTATATATTATGGAAAGAAGGGCTGTCTGCAGGTCATTAAGCCCCAGCACCGTCGCCATCAG
>DNLO01000051.1 GCA_003488445.1 Lachnospiraceae bacterium
TTGCAGCATTCCAGGCAGGCGAGATTGCAAAGGGTGAGGCACAGCGTGCAGCTCTTTACGCAGACTATGTAGCATATCAGCAGAGACTTGCAGCATTCCAGGCAGGTGAGATCGCAAAGGGTGAGGCACAGCGTGCAGCAGGCCTTGCGGCAGCAGCAAACAACCCTGTTATCGCTTTCCAGAAGGAGCAGCTTGCAAAGGCAGCAGCAATACAGGCTCAGAGAGCTGAGCTTCAGAAGCAGATTGACGCATATCTTAGAATGTTCTGATCAGATCAACTGAAATATACAGAAATTTGTTACCGGGACCCGGGCTGATGAAGCCCGGGTCTTTTTTTGATTTTTCCGGGCTCGATTTTGTGCGACAAGATCAGCGGTAATATGGTAAAATCATAACCATGATAGTTGATAAGCTGATACTTTACAGGAATTTCAAAGCAGAACCCCTGCTGAGAGATCTGGTGGCACTGTTTGAAAACGCGGGAGATGCCGCTCTGGCTTATTCCGCAGCCGGCAGACTCGTCAGCATTTCCATGGATATGGGATTTAAGGGGAATCTCTGGCATACTTTTCTGACATACCTGCTGGCAAATAATGAGAATACATACAGCAAGGCCTGCGAGATACGGGGACATGTGGAGGGTACCGTCAATGAGGTCGCCTTGCATGATATAGGTGTATTCTTCGATATGTTTGCGTTCGATCCCAATGATATCGACACAAAATACGGCGTGGACTGCTTCAGACCGCTGATAAGCTTCGATATGTCAGAGGAAGGCAAGATGTTCAACAAGCGTATACGTGACAGGATATGCGATCTGTCCGTCAGGCTTGCCGCCGCAAAGGATCCCGGAGAGATGAAGACCATGACCGAGGACTTCTACAAGGACTACGGTGTGGGGCTTTTCGGGCTTCACAAGGCCTTTAAGATACATGAGGACATAGAGAGCGGAGGCTTCGAGATCAGGCCGATAATGAGGGTCGCCCATGCTGAGCTTAAGGATCTCGTGGGATACGAGCAGCAGAAGCAAAAGCTGACAGAGAATACCGAGGCCTTTATCAAAGGGCTTCCCGCGGGCAACTGTCTGCTCTACGGGGATTCCGGTACGGGCAAGTCTTCCTCCATAAAGGGTATCATGAACAGATATTATGAAGACGGCCTCAGGATAATAGAGCTCTACAAGCATCAGTGCAGATATCTGAATGATATAATGGCTGTCCTTAAGGAGAGGAACTACCGGTTCATTATCTATATGGACGATCTTTCCTTCGAGGATGAGGAGACGGAATACAAGTATCTGAAGGCAGTGATCGAGGGCGGCCTGGAAAAAAAGCCGGACAATGTACTGATATATGCCACATCCAACAGACGTCATCTGATCCACGAGGGATTCTCGGACAAGCTGGACCGCGGTGTGAACGACGATATCCATGAAAGCGATACGGTGGAAGAGAAGCTGTCCTTATATCACCGTTTCGGGATAACCATCTATTACGGCAAACCCACGCCGAAGGAGTACCGGAATATAGTATGCGAGCTTGCGAGAAGAAACGGTATGGAGATGGATGAGGATGAGCTCATCAGACAGGCCGGCAGCTGGGAGATAGAGCACGGCGGCATCTCGGGACGTACTGCAAGGCAGTTTATTGATCACTTAAGGTCGAAGGGGCAGGCATAAATGAAAAAGCTATTTTCTGCGATCGATGTAGGCTCATACGAGCTGTGCATGAAGGTGTTTGAACTGGGCGGCAAGAACGGTATCAAGGAGATAGACTGTGTCAGGCACAGGATAGACATTGGCAATGATACCTTCCATACAGGCATGATCAGCCATGGCAAGATGAATGAGCTTTGCGAGATCCTGAAGGGCTTCAGGAAGATAATGGAGGGCTACAGGATCACCGATTATCTTGCCTTCGGTACATCTGCCATGAGAGAGACCGTGAATACCAGTGTGGTTCTTGATCAGATCGAGAGAAGGACAGGCATACATGTAGAGGTACTCAGCAACTCCGAACAGCGCTTCCTCGAGTACAAGGGTGCTGCCCTGATGAGCGACTTCGACCATTATGTGGAGCAGGGCACAGCTTTCGTAGACATAGGAGGAGGGTCCACCCAGGTGACTCTTTTCAATAAGGGGCATCTGGCCACTACGGTCAATCTGCATCTCGGGACTCTGAGGATCAGGACGAAGCTCCATGAGATGGAGCCTGTCTATTCGGACTTCGTCATGCTGATCAGTGAGATCGTCAATAATGAACTCGACTATTTCAAGAGCCTTTATCTGGGTGATATCAAGATAGAGAATATCATCATAATAGATGACTATATGCCGGCCATCATGTCCCAGTTCAAGGAACGGGATGATCATCACATCACCGTAAGAGAATACAAGGATATCATGAGAGCCGCGGCCCTGACGTCACCCTATCAGATCGCGGGCAGGTTCGGCATACCCGAGGAGAATGCGTCGCTGCTGCTCCCCTCGGCCATAATTGTAGACAGACTGATAGATATCATGCAGGCCAGAAATCTGTATCTTCCGGGAGTGTCCCTTTCGGACGGCATCGCCTGCAATTATGCGGACGTCAAGGGATATATCCGGCCCACGCACAATTTCAACGACGACATCATCAGCTCCGCGAATACCATCGCCAGAAGATACGGCTCCTTTGACATGCTCACCGGCAAGATGGTCTATGCTGCGCTTGCCATATTTGACGCGACGGTCAGGCTCCACGGCATGAACGCCAGAGACAGACTGCTGCTCCACATATCCGCCATGCTCCGCAATGTAGGCAAGTATGTGTCTCTCAGCGTGCCTGCAGAGATGTCCTATGCCATTATCAAGGATTCCGAGATCATAGGCATATCCCACAAGGAGAGAAAGATGGTGGCCGCCATAGTGCAGAATTCCTATCCCAACAATATAAGCTATGAGAAGTTCGAGAAGCTGAAGCTCGCTGAAGAGGACAGGATCAAGACTACCAAGCTCACGGCGATCCTGCGCGTGGCGACGGGACTGGCCCGCAATACCCAGAAGACCGTCGAGAGCATATCGGTACAGCTTAAGGATAAGGAGCTGGTGATACGGGTGAGCGCAAAGGACAAGATGCTTCTGGAAAAAGGACTGTTCAGAGAGAGAACAGATACATTTGAAGAGGTATTCGGCATCACTCCGGTACTCAAGGTCATGAAAGGAAACCTGAAATGAAGAAGAAGGAAAACAGGATAAAGGATCTGAAGGACCCCAAATACTATATGAACAGAGAACTCTCGTGGATGCAGTTCGACGGGAGGATACTGGAGGAGGCCAGAGATTCGGCCAACCCGCTCTTTGAGAGACTGAAGTTCCTGTCTATCACGGCATCCAACCTGGACGAGTTCTTCATGATAAGGATAGCATCACTCAAGGATATGATGTCGGCCGGCTATATGAAGCCGGATATCTCGGGGATGACACCGAAGATGCAGCTGGAGGAGCTGTCGGAAGTGACTCACACCTTTGTATCCGAGCAGTATTCCACCTTTACCAGGATGCTGATGCCGAGGCTCGCCGAGGCGGGGCTTCGCTTCATCAAGCATCATGAGGAGCTCAATCCCGCGGAACAGGAATATGTGGACGGATATTTCAGGGACAACGTATATCCCGTGCTGACTCCCATGGCCGTGGATTCATCCAGGCCGTTCCCGCTGGTGCGCAATAAGACGCTCAATATTGGTGCACTGGTGCGTACCGAGGAAAACGATATTGAGTTTGCCATGGTCCAGGTCCCCTCTGTCATACCGCGTGTGGTGGAGCTTCCGTCTGACAGTGAGGGCAGGAGGTCGGTCATCCTGCTGGAGGAGATCATAGAGAGGAATATAGGAGGACTCTTCCTTTCCTACAACGTGATATGCGCGCATCCCTTCAGAGTCATGAGAAATGCCGATTTTACCATAGATGAGGACGAGGCAGACGATCTGCTCACGGAGATCGAAAAAAGACTGAAGCAGAGACAGCGTGGCGATGCCATCAGGCTTGAATGCGAATCCGGGATGGACAGGAGGCTGCGCCGTATACTGCAGGAAGAGCTGGAGGTGGAGGATCAGGATGTATACCAGATCAACGGTCCCCTGGATCTGACTTTCCTGATGAAGATGTACGGACTGGACGGGTTCGATCATCTGAAAGCCGTAAGCTATGAGCCTCAGTTTCCTAAATACATGCAGAGAGAGATCAGCATATTCGATCAGATCAAGGATCATGATATCCTGCTTTGGCATCCTTATGATTCCTTCACTCCCGTAGTGAGGTTCATACAGGAGGCGGCTCAGGATGAAGAGACCCTGGCCATCAAGCAGACACTCTACAGAGTGTCCGGCAACTCTCCGATCATCAGAGCCCTGGCTACAGCTGCGGAGAACGGCAAGCAGGTCACGGTGCTGGTGGAGCTGAAGGCGAGGTTCGACGAGGAGAACAATATCATCTGGGCAAGGATGCTTGAAAAAGCCGGCTGTCACGTGATATACGGACTGAAAGGTCTGAAGACACATTCGAAGATCACACTTGTGGTACGTCAGGAAGAGGACGGACTGAAAAGGTATGTACATCTTGGCACCGGCAACTACAACGACTCTACGGCCAAGCTCTATACCGATATCGGTTTCCTTACCTGTGCGGAGCCCTACGGCGAGGATGCCACTGCCGTGTTCAATATGCTTTCGGGGTATTCCGAGCCTGCTATATGGAACAAGCTGTCGATAGCACCTCTCTGGCTGAAGGACAGATTCCTGTATCTTATCAACAGGGAGTGCGAGAATGCAGCCAACGGCAGAGAGGCCCACATCATAGCCAAGGTCAATTCCTTATGTGACAGAGATATCATCGAGGCACTCTACAGAGCTTCCGGAGCCGGAGTAAAGATAGACCTGATAATCAGAGGGATATGCTCGCTGAGACCGGGGATCCCCGGAGTATCGGAGAACATCACCGTACGCTCCATAGTGGGCACCTTCCTGGAGCATGCCAGGATATTCTGGTTCCTTAACGAGGGCAAGGAGGAGGTCTACTGCGCATCGGCAGACTGGATGCCGAGGAACCTGGAGCGCAGGGTAGAGATACTGTTCCCTCTGGAGACTCCCAGGATAGTGGACAGTCTGAAGCATATACTCAAGGTGCAGCTGGAGGACAATACGAAGGCACGTCTTATGAGAAGCGACGGGACATACGAGCGCCTGTCTCCCGGACGCAGCACACCGGTATGTGCCCAGGAGGTATATATGAAGGAGGCCCTCGCCTTTGCGGCAGAGAGAAAGAAGGCCGTCAACGAGAGAGTGTTTGTGGCAGAGGAGAAGAAGTGATGGGAGCAGAGAAATATATAAAAGCACTGGTGGATTACGGCATCCGGACGGGATTGATAGATGAGGGGGAGAGGATATATTCCACGAATCTGATCCTCGATGTGATGGATCTCGATGAGTATGACATCACACAGAGTGCCGTGGAGATCCGCAGCTATTCGGCCTCCGGAGATGAGCTGGAGTCGATATTGAAGGGACTTGTCGATGATGCGGTATCGAGGGGAGTGACTCAGGACGATACGGTGTCGAGAGACCTTTTTGATACAAGGCTCATGAACTGCATCACTCCGAGACCTTCTTATGTCAGGAAGAGATTCGAGGAGCTGTACGCTTCCTCTCCCATACAGGCTACCGACTGGTATTATAAGTTTTCCTGTGATACGGACTATATTCGAAGATACAGGATCAAAAAAGACGTAAAGTGGACGACCGCCACTCCATACGGAGATCTGGACATCACGATCAACCTGTCAAAGCCCGAGAAGGATCCAAAGGCCATTGCTGCGGCAAAGAACGCACCTCAGTCTGCATATCCCAAGTGCCAGCTCTGCGCTGAGAACGAAGGATACAGAGGACGGATGAACCATCCTGCAAGAGAGAATCACAGGATAATACCCATAGAGCTTGCAGGCGAGGAGTTCTTCCTCCAGTATTCGCCCTATGTTTACTACAA